>CAZICR010000057.1:0-11486 GCA_964537795.1 uncultured Cellvibrionaceae bacterium
TTTTCGGTTAACAAAATTTTGTTGGGTGATGTTTCAGTAATATTGATGGGATAGTCAATTCCCAAATAGGGATGCAATTCTCCATTGCAAAATTGTTTTTGTGTTTGTAATGGTTCTTGCTTGGAAAATTTCTGAAGTTGTTCTTGAATCCAATCGAGTCTTTCTCTTACAGCTTCGATTACATCTTTATTCGATACATACTTGGGCGCTGAAGCGATCACGCGCAAATCGCGATCG
Source organism: uncultured Cellvibrionaceae bacterium (assembly GCA_964537795.1). GTDB lineage: Bacteria > Pseudomonadota > Gammaproteobacteria > Pseudomonadales > Cellvibrionaceae > Cellvibrio. The sequence goes on from CAZICR010000057.1 coordinate 238, forward strand.
ATTTTAATCAGGATTTTGCCTTTGACGCGACTCTTGAGTGCGCGACTGAAAGTCACCAACAAATCGCCCTGATAAAAGCTCAGGGTTTTGTATTTGTTGGTGGTATTGGATTCTGCTTCGAGTAATGCCACAAAACTGGATTCTATTTTTTGGGTTTTGGTTTTTTATTCTGCTCAATAAACTTTCGCGCACTTTCAAACTTATCGCCAAAGGCTTTTTTGGCTTGTGGTTTTTCCGTTAGCTTTTTTATTGGTGATTTTTGAACAGGCTTAGCGTTCTGTGAGCGCCGTGTGTTGTGTGGAGAACGATTGTTTCGTTCGGATTTTTCATCCGGCACTAACGCAGATGCGCTATCACCAATCAAATGGGGTTTGCGCATTTTTCTCAAGGCTTCACGGATAATCGGCCAGCCTGCTGGGTCGTGATAACGTAATAAAGCTTTTTGCAAACGACGTTGTTCAGCGCCTTTTGGAATAGGCAGCTTTTTACTTTTGTAAGTTAATTTTTTCAGTGGATTGCGTTCACTAACATACATGGCAGTTGCCAGCGACATGGGAGATGGGTAAAAGTTTTGTACCTGATCAACTTCAAAATTATTTTTCTTTAACCAGAGCGCAAGGTTAACCATGTCTTCATCTTTAGTGCCGGGATGTGAGGCAATGAAGTAAGGGATCAAATATTGTTTTTTGCCAGCTTCTTTTGAGTATTTTTCAAACATGCGTTTGAAATCATTGTAGCTACTCATTTTCGGTTTCATCATTTGCGCCAGCACATCATCTTCTGTGTGTTCTGGGGCAATTTTTAAATAGCCGCCTACGTGATGAGTCACTAATTCTTTTACGTATTCCGGATCTTGTACTGCCAAGTCATAACGTAAACCTGAGGCAATCGAAATGGTATGCACTCCGCGGATTTTTCGCGCGTTGCGATAAAGCTGTGTGGTGTGTTTATGACTGGTGGTTAAATTTTTACAAATAGTGGGATGAACGCAAGACAAGCGACGGCACTTACTCAATGTCGGCATATCTTTACATGTCAATCGATACATATTGGCGGTGGGGCCGCCGAGATCGGAAATATGGCCAGTGAAGCCTGGAACTTTATCGCGAATCAATTCAATTTCTTTGAGAATGGATTCTTCTGAGCGGCTTTGAATAATGCGACCTTCATGTTCGGTAATGGAACAAAAAGTACAACCGCCAAAACAACCGCGCATAATATTCACGGAGGTTTTAATCATGTCGTACGCAGGAATTTTTTCTTTGCCATAAGCAGGATGCGGAACCCGTGCGTAAGGCAAATCAAATACACCATCCAGTTCATCGGTTTCTAATGGAATGGGTGGTGGATTTACCCAGATTTCGCGACTCTCATGTTTTTGCACTAATGGATGTGCGTTGTAAGGATTAGCTTCCTGATGCAACACGCGGGATGCATGAGCGTATAAAATCGGATCGTTGCGAACTTTATCAAATGAAGGTAATCGCACATAAACTTTATCGTTATCCGCAAGCTCACTGCGATTTTGCAATGGCATGGGAATAATACGAATCGGTTGTGGTTCATTGGGATCAAAGGTTTTTTCTGCTTCCTGCATTTGTGCGGGGCAGTTGTGTGATTGTAATTTTTCTGCTTCTTCGGGGTTTACCTTTTCACCTGGATTTAAAAGGGCAATCTGTTCCGCCATTTTTTCTGTGTCGAGTTGGCGTAAACCCACTTGGGAATTATTGATATCGGCTTGTGCGACATCGATAGAAGATTTGCTGTTGTGTTGATACTCATAAGGGTTAGGTAATTTATCAATATTACTTGGCCAATCGATACGCGAGGAATCAATTTCCGTCCAACCTGCGGGAATTTCTTTTTTAACAACCGTTGTGCCGCGAATCGAATCCAATTCTTTAATATTTTTTCCGGCAGCCAACTCATGTGCAATTTCGGCAATCGCACGTTCCGCATTTCCGTAAAGTAAAATATCGGCAGTGGAATCAATTAAGACTGATCGACGAACTTCGTTACTCCAATAATCATATTGGGCAATGCGACGTAGACTCGCTTCAATTCCACCAATAACCACAGGAACATCTTTGTAAGCTTCTTTACAACGTTGACTATATACAGTCACTGCGCGGTCGGGTCTTTTGCCGCCAACACCGCCGGGCGTATAAGCGTCATCTGATCGCAAACGTAAATCAGAAGTGTAGCGATTGATCATCGAATCCATGTTGCCGGCGCTGACACCAAAAAATAAATTAGGCTTGCCTAATGCTTTGAACGCTTCTGCTGATTTCCAATCAGGTTGCGCAATTATTCCTACACGAAAACCTTGTGCTTCCAGAAAACGACCAATCACTGCCATACCAAAACTGGGGTGATCCACATAGGCATCGCCACAAACAATAATGATGTCGCATGTATTCCAACCCAATTGCTTCATTTCAGCCCGGCTCATAGGCAGAAATGGCGCAGGCTTATAGGTTTTGGCCTGCTGGGGTTTGGGGTAGGAGAAAAGGTGTTTGGCGGTATTCATAATCAGTACGAAGGCAATCAGGGAGGGTTGTCATTTTCTCAGAAAAGCTAAGTCAAATACAGGTATGTTTTCGTCAATCACCTAATGGTTATAAGCGTCTGGGAGTCTATGCAATTCGTATTTGGTTTTAATGCAAGCTGCTTTACACTTGCCACTCCAACTCGCGAGGTGATTTATGTTCAACAAAGCCGATGAACTATTGAAAAAATTGGAAGCTGAAGAAACAGAAGAGCGCGAACACAGTTTGCGGGAAAACGCGATTCTACGCGCACAGAACCCACTGCAGATTAATGCAGGCACCGCCTTTGATTGGGAAGAAATGGAAGCCTATGCGAAGGAGTTGGAACGTATGGATAAGGAAAAACCTTTTCAGAAAAAGTAAATCCGAGGCAATCACAGTTAGCCACCTTGGATAATGGCGGTTTGTAATTGTTTTAAGGCCTGTTCAATCAATTCGCGGCGAGTACCAATATTCAATCGCATAAAGCCACTGCCACCTTCACCAAACATGGCGCCGGGGTTCAATGCCAGTTTGCAATCTTCGATAAAAAATTGGCGTAATTCTTTGTCACTCATATTTAAATCACGACAATCCAGCCACATTAGATAGGTTGCTTGTGGTTTGGTAACTTTGATTTTTGGAATCTGGGTTCGTATAAAATTGCAAACGTAATCGCAATTGTGTTCAAGATAAACCAGGAGTTGTTGCAACCATTCATCGCCACCGTTATACGCGGCTTCAAATGCAATAATGCTGAAGGGATTTTGATTGCTGACATAAAGTTTATCGAATTCACTTTTGATGGATTTTCGAATGCCGGCATCCGGAATAATCAATGCTGACAAGCCTAATCCAGGAATGTTAAAGGTTTTGCTGGGCGCAATTGCGGTGATGATCTTGATTTGATCCTTGGCTAATTCTTGCAAAATTCTGTGTTGGTGTGGCGGATAAACCAAATCGCAGTGAATGTCATCCGACAGAATAATCAGATTGTGTCGTTTGGCTATATCAATGCATTGTTGCAATTCTTCTTGCGTCCAAACACGTCCGACTGGATTGTGCGGTGTGCAGAGCATCATTGATGTTGCGGATTTGGCTTGTTGCTCCATCAGAGCAAAATCCATTTGATACTCACCATTGTGATTAATTAATGTGTTGTTCAATAGCTTGCGTTGATTGTGAGTAACAGCTGAAAAAAACGGGAAGTAAACTGGCGATTGCACAATGACGCCATCGCCCGGATTGGTTGTTCCCAAGACTGTTGCATAAAGCGATGGCACCACACCCGGCACCATTAAAATCCAATCGCGATCAATCGCCCATTGGTGACGGCGCGCAAACCAATTGATAATGGATTGATACAAACTTTCGGGATAAAAACTGTAACCCAGTACCGGCTGATCAAGATGTTTTTTTAACGCATCGGAAACACAAGCGGGCACTTCAAAATCCATATCAGCAACCCAAAGCGGGAGCAAATCATCCTGACCAAAGATTGATTTCATTCCATCGTATTTGGTTGAGAGAGTATTTTTACGTTGTAGGGGTTTATCGAAATTGATTTTATTCATAGATGTAATTTTTTGCCCTCCACTTTTCCCTCACCCTGACCCTCTCCCGGAGGGAGAGGGAATGCGGCACCGATCCAGTTAAGTAGAAAATTCATCCCCTCTCCCTCTGGGAGAGGGCTAGGGTGAGGGCAGGCTTTTATTTTCTCTCCCAAATAGTCACTTCTGACAATGTATGTTGATACTTACGTTTGGTTTCGCGAATCACAAAGGGTACTTCAGTTGGGCCGGCAATCAATCGGAAATGTTTTCCGAGATGATGTTGCAGGCCATCCAGCGTGGTGAAACTTTCACCATCTTTTTTGAAACCGCCGATCCATTCTTCGCGTGGTGTGTGATCCATTAGCCAAGTATAAGGCGAGGTGATCATCAATAAGCCACCGACATTCAATCGTTCATGAATCTGCGCAAGAAATTTCGCTGGGCTGTATAAACGGTCAATCAAATTCGCCGCCAAAATAAAATCGTAGCCGGTAAATTGCGGTTTCAGATTACAGGCATCGCCTTGGAAAAATTCAACTTTGTCGGCGAGATCTTGCATTTGCAAATCAGCGAGTGAACGGGATTTATAGGCGACCAATTCGCCTTCTTCGCAAATGGCCCAACGCAATGTCTGTTGATTGGCGAGCTGCACACCTTGGCCGATAAAGCGTGCGGAAAAATCAATACCGGTTACTGCATCAAAATGCTTCGCTAATTCGAAAGTGGCGCGACCTGAAGCGCAACCCAAATCCATCGCTTTATGGCGTGGTTTGTTTTTGAGGAATTCTGCCGCTAAATTAACTAACGACTTGGAGAAATTCTCAACGGAAAAATATTGGTCGCCGTAATGAAACTCAGCATACTCTGACAAAAGCTTGTCAGTTTCATAATGCGAGTTAGGTGGCAAATTAATTTGATCTGAAACCACGTAACGAAATCCTGCGTGTTGGAAAAAGTGGCGGCGAAAGGCATAACGTGAAGAACGCAAGGATTCATTGCCGCACGAAATCCAGGAGCCTCCTTTGATGATATTGTGGCGCTCATCGAAAGTGGGCGTTGTAAAGTCATCATAAATTGGATGGACTTCAAAACCTTCAAACGGATAAATCGGTGTTTCGGTCCATTGCCATACGTTACCGACTACATCAAAAAAATCGCCATGTGCAAATTCATTTACTGGCGATGATGAGGCTGCATAATCCAAATGAATATTGGCATTGGCTTTTTCATCAGTGAGATCACTCAAACCGACGTGATCATAAAGTCGATACCATTCATCTTCTGTAGGTAATCTTACTGCCAAACCAGTTTCGGATTTTTTCCAATTACAAAAGGCTTTGGCTTCGTGATAATTGACTTCGACCGGCCAGTCCCAAGGCATAGGGATTTCTTCTGTCATTAAACGCAAATACCAACCTTGTGGTTTTTTCACCCAGAATGTTGGATATTGTGCTTTGGTGTAGGCCAACCAATTTTTGCCTTCTTCTTGCCAGTTGTGTGAATTCAAATAACCGCCGGCTTCAACAAACTCACAAAATTCTTTATTGCTCGCTAAATATCGACTGGCTTGAAACTCGTTAACATCCGCTTGATGGGTGCCGTATTCGTTGTCCCAACCGTAGAAAGAATCTTCTTTGTTTTTTTGCAAGGCGACGCGACCGGCAGGGACTTTACGCAATTGATTTTGTGGCGCCGCGCCGGTTTTGTAATTGGCTTGCCAGAGTTCAGAAGAGCGAACAAATTCCAATTTGTGTTGGCGAATCAAAACGGAAGATGTTTCAAGATGAATGCGTTCGTGCTCGATTCCCATGATGATAGCCCACCAGGGGTTTTGCCAATCAATCGGCATTTGCAAAGGTGCCTTGTCAATTAAATCCAACACCAGTGCGCGTACTTGATCGCGATAAGATTTTACTTGAGCGGGCGTCGGCCACTGATAATGCGCATCGTTTAAATCATCCCAACTCATTTCATCCACGCCGACCGCAAACATAGATTCAAATTTTTGATTGATACGTTGGGAGATCATGCGGGTTAACAAAAGCTTGTTAACAAAAAAAGTTGCCGTGTGGCCGTAATAAAAAATTAATGGATGACGCAGACTGATGGGTTTTGTGTAAAAGGCTTGCTCATTTGCGAGACATTCAAACAGTGATTCGTAAGCATCAAAGGTGGTAATAAAATAGCGTCGCAAGGCGCCGCGCATTTCGGCTACTGAGGCATTACGTAAATCAGGCGTGCGACTGAATAGAGGATCTTTGAATTGATATTGACTGGATAATGGCTGAAGAGCTTGGGCTTTTCCTGAATGCATATACCGATTCCCGTTATGAAAAGTGTCATTAACAGTCGCAGAGACTTGTCGTTTGTTACAGAAATTACAACTCAAAATTTCATCTTATTGGATGACTGGCCACAAAGATGTCAGTAGTTGAGTTGAATTTCCGGTAGAGCTTGCTACTACGAAAGCTGCATCAGTCAGGATCATTAATCAAAATTTCAGGCAAATTCGGCCCACACAGGGCAGTGATCAGAAGGTCGATCCATTCCGCGAATCTCATAATCTATACCAGTGTCTTTACATTTTGATAGCAAAGATTCAGTGGCTAATATGAGATCAATTCTTAGTCCGCGACGAGGGTTATCTTCAAAGCCACCACTGCGATAATCAAACCAGCTGAACAGATTATTTTCATCGGGATTTAATCTGCGGAAGCTGTCATGTAATCCCCAAGATAATAATCGATTTAACCATTCGCGCTCTTCAGGAAGAAAGCTGCACTTGCCGGTTTTCAGCCAACGTTTACGGTTGACTTCGCCTATGCCTATATCCAGATCCTGATGAGAAATATTCATGTCGCCCATCAGAATTAATTGTTGATCGGCAGAAAATTCTTTTTTCAAAAAACTCTGCAGGTCCGCGTAAAATTTTTCTTTGTTGGGAAATTTCACTGGGTGCGCACGGCTTTCACCTTGCGGAAAATAACCATTTAATAATGTAACGTCGCCCAGGGGTGTATCGAATTGGCCACCGATAAAACGTCGTTGTGCATCCTCTGCATCGCCAGGGAAACCTTTAATCACGCGCTTGAAAGGGTAACGCGACATTATGGCAACGCCGTAATGGGTTTTTTGTCCAAAAAATTCTACGTCGTAACCCAGTGATGAAATTTCTTCAATCGGAAAATCATCGTCTGTGACTTTGGTTTCCTGAAGTCCGATAAAATCCGGTTGATGCTTCGCAATCAGTGCTTCCAGTTGATGGATACGGGTACGAATAGAGTTGACATTGAATGAGATTGCTTTCATCAATGTTTTGCCAGGTTGGTGTTGTCTATCTGATCGATAAAGTCTGCCAAAATGTGTCCTGCTTCCATCAGATGAGGATCTTCAGCGGGTTTAATGGTGTCGTCTCTGGGTTTTGGATCTTCATTTTCCGGATCCTTCTCGGCTTTAAGTGCTGCATAATTTTCATAGGGCTTTTCACCTTTCGCCAAACGACGTTGGTTTTCCATTTGCAGCGACAGCAGTTCAATTTCTTCCTGTTCTTTTTTTCGTTTTGAAAGATTTAGTGAAAAAACTTTTTTGTTGGCAATGGAGTCGTATAGCTGACGTTGCTTTTCGATAAATATAAATTCTGGATCTTTCTCCAGTCGTTCCTGATGCTCGGTTTCTATCGGAGGAAGAAAGTCGCTTATTTTAAAATAAGTTCTATGAGGCGCTGGTTTGATAGTATCCCAAGGTAAAGCATTATCGAGACTGCTTTCACCAATTTCGCTTGAGTCCAGTAGATCAGGTAATTTGACATCAGGGACTACGCCACGATGCTGTGTACTTTCTCCCGAGATACGATAAAACTTGGCTTCGGTAATTTTTAAATCGCCGTGTGATAGATCCATTTTGTTTTGCACTGTGCCTTTACCGAAAGTATCTTCCCCCACAATAATTCCACGCCCATAGTCTTGAATGGCACCTGCAAAAATTTCGGATGCAGAAGCACTCAAACGATTGACCAACACAATAATGGGGCCGCGATAAAAAGCTGGATATTGCGCGCGTGGTTGTCGGGTAATTTCAGAACCATGACGGATTTGTACAACAGGGCCCGGATCAACAAATAAATCGGTCAGCATGGCTGCCTCACTTAATGACCCACCGCCATTGTTGCGCAAGTCGATAATAATGCCGTCCACTTTTGCATCAGTTAATTCTTTTAATAAGCGGAATACGTCTCCGGTTGCACTTCGATAATTGGGGTTACCTTTTTGTGCTTCTTCGAAATCCATATAAAACGTGGGTAGATTAATTACGCCCAATTTGTAGGTATTATTGCGTTTGGTGGAGATATCAAACACCGCTTTTTTGGCGGCTTGTTCATCCAGTTTGATTTCATCACGTTTAATGACAATAGTGTGGGTGTCGCTGTCATCGGATTTCGCAGAGGCGACCTCCAATTTCACAATGGTGCCTTTTTTGCCGCGGATTAACTGCACAACTTCATCAAGGCGCCAACCGACGACATCGACAAATTGTCCATCGTTACCCTGTGCGATAGCCAGGATTCTATCGTTGGGAGCAAGTACGCCTTGTTTTGCTGCAGGGCTGCCGGGAATAATTCGACTGACTTTTGTGTATTCTTCATCACCGCGTAATTCTGCTCCAATTCCTTGCAATTTCAGTGACATATTGATGTCAAAATTTTCTGCATTTTCGGGTGACATGTAGTTTGTATGTGGATCATAAAGTGTTGTCAGTGAATTCATAACAAGGCTGTAGGCTTGTTCCGAGTCTATACGTTTGTTGCGTCGTAGTTGATTAATGTAACGCTTGCGCATATTTTTTTTGTTGTCTTCCAATGATTTTCCATTTAATACTGAATTCAACAGATTGGATTTCAAATATTGATGCCATAGAAGATCGGCTGCTTTGGTATCAGCAGGCCAAGGTTCGTTTTCACGATCTGAATTAAATGTTTCATCGGATTCGAAGCTAAAAACAACTTTTGGATTTTCCAGATCGGCAATTACCTTTTCCAAACGTTCGGTTAGTCGCAGATTGAAACGATTATAAATTTCAAACGCCCTTTCCAATTTCCCATTTCTAAAATCGTCGTCAAAAGATTTACGGTATTTTTCAAATTCGTTAATGTCAGATTGCAAAAAGAAGTAGCGGGAGCCATCAAGTGATTTAATATATTCATCAAAAAAACGTGACGAGAGTTGGTCATTTAACTCCTGATCCCGAAAATGATTGCCATCCAAACGTTGAACAATTTCAGTCGTAGCTTTGCCTTGTTCTTTGGTAGGAGTTAGTTTTACGGGAGCTTCGGCAATCGCAAGAATTGCGGAAAAGATGTAAAAACCAACAAACAAAAATTTTAGGGATCTTGAAACCACAGTCGACATGTTTTCGTCTCAAAAAGGTCAATAGAAAAATTGCTCGTCAAATTATAGAGCAGGAGGTAGATACTATAGCGGAAATACACTGGCAAAACAGCTCTGATGGCTTGCGATGGTTATATCGGTGAACTGCAGTTATAAATCATCTCCATAAAATCAATTTGGTCACTTTGTGTGATGTCTATTTTTGTGATGGATTCAACATTCTGGTTGTTCCACGCAAAATCGTGTCGTGTAAATTGCAGTTTTCCGTCAATCGCATCTGTGACAGCAATAAAAATAGTCTGTTTGGGGGTGACTGTCAGGAGTCGAAGAACATCGTTGAGTGTGCGTTGGATATTGTCACAATCCAAAAGCATCTCATCAGCATTATGCTTAACGAAAACATAATCGCAACCCAGTAATGGGCTAACACTCAGAGCCAGTTTGCCTGTGTTGAGGGCATCCAGCAGGTAGGTGCGGTCATACTGAATACTGGTGGTCTGTTCTTCCCCGGTTGAGCTGCGTACTGCTTGATCCAAAGATGAGTTAAGTGCAGAAGCTTGATAAAGCGCCATAAGTTACTCCGCGTAATAGGAACCGCAATGGTATTAAAGGCGGAAGTTGCAGTAGATTGGCGATCAATCGTTAGCGACTTCGATATTCATTTTTTTGTTGTGGATCGTCCGGGAAAGCTATTCCGTGATTGGGGAAATCTAACATTTGCAATCCTAAATAACCAGATCAAAACAGGAAAAATGTCGAAAAGTTTTACATGAAAGGTCAAAAAATTGACACGACTGTGACACGACGGTGATTAGGCGAGCAATAGCTCGCCTCAAGAGGATTAGCGATTAGGAAGTTTATCTTTTAGTGAGTTGTGCATTTGTCTCAGGGCTTTTTCCGTCGTTTCCCAATCAATGCAGGCATCGGTAACCGAAACACCATATTTCAAGTCACAAAGATTGGCTGGAATATTCTGATTACCGGCTCCAATGTTACTCTCGACCATCAAACCAATAATCGACTTGTTACCTTCAATAATTTGATTTGTGACGTTTTCCATTACCAGCGTTTGAAGTTCGTGGTTTTTGTTGGAATTGGCGTGGCTGCAATCGACCATGATGTTCTGCGCAACTTTTGCTTTGGCCAGATCCTGTTCACAGAGAGCAACGCTAACCGAATCATAGTTGGGTTTACCATTTCCACCTCTCAGCACAACATGACCATAGGCATTGCCTCGTGTATGGATAATGGCAACCTGTCCCTGGGTATTAATACCCAGAAAACGATGGGGTTTGGAAACGGATTGCAATGCGTTGATGGCGACAGTAAGTCCGCCATCAGTACCATTTTTAAAGCCAACGGCAGATGACAATCCACTGGCCATTTCACGATGTGTTTGCGATTCGGTGGTTCGGGCTCCGATAGCGGACCAACTGATTAAATCATGCAAGTATTGCGGAGAAATAGGGTCCAGGGCTTCAGTGGCCGTCGGCAATCCTATTTCAGCAATATCCAACAAGAGTTGGCGGCCAATGTGTAATCCTTCCTCCATTTTGAAGGAATCATCCAGATAGGGGTCATTGATTAAACCTTTCCATCCCACTGTAGTGCGAGGTTTTTCAAAATACACGCGCATTACTATGTAAATGGTATCGCTGACTTCATCGGACAATTTTTTCAGACGTTGGGCGTAATCTTTCGCCGCTGCTACATCGTGAATAGAGCAGGGACCTATTACCATGAAAATCCTGTGATCCTTACGATCAAGAACATTGCGTATGACT
>CAZICR010000058.1:0-11472 GCA_964537795.1 uncultured Cellvibrionaceae bacterium
TGGCACAGCTTGTGCAAAAGTGGCTTTAGGCAATCCCGTATCGAAACCCTGTCGAAAAAGTGACATTTCGTACAAGTCTTGCCGACGGGGTTCAGCTATTTGAAGCCTTAATTTTGACTTGCCACAGAATGTAACTGTGAACAGGAACAGCCATTAGGAGATCATCATGCCATTAGTCATTAACACCAACGTGGCCGCAATAAATTCTCAACGTCAGCTGATGAATTCTGGCGGCGCTTTAGATAAAGCTATGGAGCGTTTGTCATCAGGACAACGCATTAACTCTGCCAAAGACGACGCAGCCGGCCTTGCGATTTCCAATCGTATGACATCGCAAATTCGCGGCTTGGATCAAGCCATAAGAAATGCCAACGATGGCATTTCAATGATTCAAACTGCAGAAGGTGCAATGCAGGAAGTTACAAATATTTTGCAACGTATGCGTGAACTTTCTATTCAATCCGCAAACGGAATTTATGCGGATGCAGATAGGTCAACGCTCGATGCAGAAGTGCAACAACTAAAATTGGAATTGGATCGTATAGCGGACTCAACTTCGTTTAATGGACAAATATTGTTGGACGGCAGTATCGGTAATACCAAACTGCAAGTTGGTAGTCTGGCGAATCAAACGATTGACATTAGTATTGGTTCGTTTAATACATCCTCACTGGGTGGTTTGTCCGGTGACGTGGTAGGTGAGGCAACGACTGGTCTTGCTGCCTTAAACACCTTGACCGCTGGGGACTTGATTATTAATGACACCAGTATCGGTGCCTTGACGACTGGAACCACGCTTAACAATACACTTGCACTGGTTAACGCGAGCCTGGATGGAAAAGGCGCTTTGGCATCAGCAACAGTTGAAGTGAGTGGCACAAGCACGGGTAGTGGAGTTTTGGTTCCTGGTACCAGTAGCTTGACGCTTACGGTAGTTGATGGAGACAACAACACACAGTCTTATGTAATAACGGGCACTAACAGTTTGAAAGAACTGGTAGCCAAGATAAATGCCGAGACTGGAGTTGATGCCAAAATTAACGACAACGGCAGATTGGTTTTGAACAGAGAGGGCGCACTGTCGATTACCGTCGCGGACAGCTCAACAAATAATGAAGCCTCCGGGCTTGTTGATGGAACAGTAAACTTTTCCTTGGTTCTGTCCGATACAAGTGTTGATAAACGTGGTGTGAAAATTGAGCAAGGTACTATTACCGCCGCTGAAATTCTTGCGCTCGGTATTGATATGCAAGATGACAATCGCAATTTACAAGGCGCTACAGTTGCAGCAGCAGCGAGTGTTATTAACAAAGGCGATCTTATTATCAATGGCGTAGAAATAGATGCGATCACTTTGCCAGGTGCAACGGCCGCTGCGAATTTAACCGAATTGGTTAAGAAAATTAATGAACAATCTGCCGAGACAGGCGTTATCGCGTTTGCTGGAACTGGCACAAGTAATCTTGGGTTGCGCTCAGTTACCGGAGAGGAAATATCGATCAAGTATAGTGATTCAGCTGTGGCTGCAACAATTGCGGGACAGACTGGCTTACAAGAACGCAATGCAACAGAGGGTGGTGGGTCGGTTACTAGCGTTGATATATCTACAGCAGAAGGTGCGCAAAAAGCCATCGCAATTCTCGACCGCGCTATTGATCAGGTGAATGCTACTCGTGCTGGCTTGGGTGCTGCCAATAACCGTTTGGAATTCACTATTAATAACCTTGCCAACGTTTCAGAAAAAACGTCCGCATCGCGTTCGCGCATTATTGACGCTGACTTCGCTGCGGAAACTGCTGCCTTGAGTCGCGCGCAAGTATTGCAGCAAGCTGCAACAGCCATGCTTGCGCAAGCCAACGCAAGACCCGAACAAGTGTTATCACTCTTGAGATAAGTGAGTTTGAAGTAGCAGAGGGATTATGGCCGGGCATGCCCGGCCTTTTTTATTTGTGCATATTGTCGATATAAACAGTGACAAGCCCGAATCTATTTACTATACAGAGTTTTGCACTCATCAGAGTTTACCCTCATTGCCTGCGAAGGCAGGAATGACCGAGAGTAGTTTTGTGCAAAGTCTCGTATAAAAAACTGCACATTTGAGCTGATAATGAAATTAATCATATACGACATACTGCAAACCATTCGGCAATTGCAATCGGGTGGTGCGGTTGCTTTGCATCAGCCCGACTTAACCGGTAACGAAGTTCAATATACGCAGGATGCGATTAGATCGGGTTGCGTTTCTGTAGAAGAGGGTTATGTCGATTTATTTGAAGAAAAATTAACAACGCTCACTGGTGTGGCCAAAGCAGTTGCTGTGGTTAATGGAACTTGTGGGTTACATCTGGCTTTACATTTGCTCGGCGTAGATAAAAATTCTGAAGTGCTGACTCCCGCACTGAATTTTGTCGGTACGGCCAATGCCATCACACAGGCGGGTGCTATTCCGCATTTTATCGATTCTTCAGTCCAAGATATGACTGTGTGTCCAGACAAACTGGAAAAATATTTGGAAACTATTGCTGATTTTCAAGTAAATAAAATCGTTAATAAAAAAACCGGTCGAAAAATATCCGCATTAATTGTTGCACATTTGCTGGGTTCTTCAGCCAATATGCAAAAACTGGAAAAAGTTACCCAAAGGTATCAAATTAAATTAATTGAAGATGCTACTGGCGCTTTGGGTTCTTTTTATGAAGGCAAGCACCTGGGATTGCATTCGGATCTCGCTGTTTTCAGTTTTAATGGCAATAAAATTGTGACTACAGGCGCGGGTGGTGCACTTATTGGTCGCGATAAATCTTTGATGGATCGAGCCATGCATTTAAGTACAACAGCAAAATCCTCAACTGAAGGCATTTTCTTTCACGATGCAATGGGTTTTAACTTCCGTATGGCCAATATTAATGCGGCTATCGGAGTTGCCCAATTGGAAAGATTGCCGGAATTTTTAAAACAAAAAAAGAAGTTGTCTGACTATTACCGCCAAGCTTTCAGTTCACATGAAGCGATTAAGTTTATTGAGCCAACACCGGGCGCCAATTGTTGGCTGTCTGCAATTCAAATTCAGGACGCCACTCCCGTTAAATTAAAAGAATTTGTTGATGTTGCGCAAAAACAGGAAATTATGTTGCGACCTTTATGGGTTTTAAATAATCAACTTCCTATGTACCTTGATTGTCCTGCGATGGATTTGGAAAATGCCAAACATTGGGCCAACACAGTATTGTGTTTGCCCAGCAGTGCGTATTTGGGCGCAGTCTTGTGAAATCACGTCCATGTGATCATTTGCGGAATAATTTTTATTTAGTCTAATAGCCTTTTATCTTGTCCAGGTTGTAAAACTGATTTTTTGATTTTTCAGGCGCTTAATTGTTGGCGCATTTATCGCTATTGTTTTATTAAATTCTGGCTATTACTGTAAGGGTTCGTTGCTTCGTTTGGTTACGTATTCAATTGCGTAGATAACAGCAGTATTGATTTTATCCTCCATTTCGGACATTTCCTGTGGCGATGTAAAAAACGTCATGTCCACGTCATAGCGTATGTAACGAGGTGGCAGTCGATTGAGTGCGACACAGGCCACATCCGCCAGAAAATTTTTGTCTCCATTTTTCACCCGTTCACTCAATTGATAAATCGCCTCGATAACACGGCGTTCATAAAAGTTATGAATAAAATCAATATCATCTTCGAGGCTGGCATAGCGTTGGGTTAGCATGGTTTTTATCTCTATAGCCCTGGACTGCTTTGATTATAGGTTGGAATATCAATATGTAAAAATGGGCAGGCAAATTATTCTGGTATCCTGTGTCATAAGGATAAACCTGAGTGTAAATTTTTGACGGCATTCCATGTGGCAGGAATTAATCCTGATACGACTGACAGTCCCAAGATGAGTAACAGAGTCGAAAAGTGAATGCTGTCCTTAAGGTTGGCATCAATCTGAACGCCGAACAAATGAA
Organism: uncultured Cellvibrionaceae bacterium; assembly: GCA_964537795.1. Classification (GTDB taxonomy): domain Bacteria; phylum Pseudomonadota; class Gammaproteobacteria; order Pseudomonadales; family Cellvibrionaceae; genus Cellvibrio. The sequence continues at coordinate 3,966 of CAZICR010000058.1, forward strand.
CCAATAAATCTTGCGTGATGAATAAAGACAGCCACAAGGTGAGAATGCCTCCCACAAATCCCAAAGTCACTAAAATCAAAATCTCCAGCTCAATCAAAAAAAACAAATAAATAGGGCCCGCGCCCAGCGATCTGAGTACGGCCATTTCTTTTGTGCGTTCATTCAAGCCTGCTAACAAACAACTGGCAACGCTAATTAAACTGGTGATTAATACCAGATGTGCAATCAGTGACAGAATTTTTTCAAACGAACCCAGCATCTGCCAGAGTTCTGCCAATGCGACGCCCGGCATTATGGCGGTTAAGGCTTCCGCTTTGTATTGGTTGATTTGTCTTTGGACTTTGAATGTTTGTTGCTTGGACTTAAGTCCCACCAAAATAGCGGTAATGTTTTTAGGTGTTAATGCAGACGCATCGACTGTATCAGATGAGCGCAGAGGAACACCGGATTGCCAATTAAGATGAATGGCTTCAATTGCGGCAAGGCTGACCATCAAGGATTTATCAACAGGGGTTCCCGTGGCTTGCAAAATGCCAACAACTTTAAAGGGTTTGTCGGTGTGTTGATAAAGATTGGTTTTGCCAGTTCCGTGTGACAGCACCAGTGAATCATTCAATTTATAGTGAAGATTTTTTGCCACATCTGCGCCGATCACCACCTGGTTATAGTCAGTGAACTTTGTGCCATGGTAAAACTGAATGGATTGCTGGTTACCGAATTGATAATGAGAAAAAAAACTTTCTTCAGTGCCTATGACTCTGTATCCGCGATGCGAATCGCCAAGCGAGATTGGAATTAGCCAATCAACATCCTGATGTTTTTTTAATTCCAGATAAGTGTTCCAACTGATATTGGCAGTTGCATTGCCTATGTGAAAAATTGAGTAGAGTAATAAATTGATTGATCCACCACGGGCGCCCACAATGAGATCGGTTCCGTTCACTGTTCGGCTGAAATTTTTCTTGGCTTGTTGTTGAATATGTTCAATGCCAATCAACAAACCAATGCTGGTGATAATCGCCACCAGTGTCAGCGCTAATGTTCCGCGCCGATACCAAATACTTTTAAGCGCTAGTTTAAATAACATTTTGCGAGACTCCTGCACGATTGATATCAGTGAGTCTGAGTATTTTGCTGAAGTATCGGTGCATATCCATATCATGGCTGACCATGACCAGCGTGGCTCCGCGTTGATTAATTTCAGACTGCAACAGTTTCATAAAGAGTTCTTTATTGGTCGGGTCAAGTGATGAGGTAGGTTCATCCGCAATAATAATTTCCGGTTCGCAAATCAATGCGCGTGCAATGGCCACTCGCTGCTGTTGTCCGAGGCTGAGTTGTGAACAGAGTGAATATTGTTGATCAGTTAATTGCAGACTTGTTAGCAAACGCTCAATGCGTTGATTCAACTGTGGAATTTTTCCAAACAATACGCATCTAAGACGAATGTTGTCTTCTACTGTTAAGTAGGGAATTAAATTAAACTGTTGAAAAATAATGCCCAGATGTTTAGCGCGAAATCGATCGGCTTGGGTATTGGAAAGTTGGGTGACATCTGTTTGCAAAAGAGCAATGCTTCCGTGACTGGGTCTATTCACAGCGGCGATTAAATTGAGTAAGCTGCTCTTGCCGCAACCTGATGGACCATAAAGTAAAATCTGTTCGCCTTGATCGACAGAAAACTGATCTATATCCAGAAGATAGGACTCTGCATGCCAACCAAATTTTAGATTTTGAATATTTATTGCTTTCATACGAGTCATTTATGTTGAATCACCGATTTTTTTGTAAATTACATTGTTGCCTTTTTCTCTGGTGTTGCCTGATTAGCGTCTCTATTCAGGCCCAGCCACTTGTCGCTTATAAAACCATTGAGTGGACTGATTTGATGCCAGAAGAAGATGTCAAATTATTGGAGTCGGCTCCGCAAGTGGATCATGAGTCTATGACTCAGGAAGAACTGGCTCAAGATATTCCTGTCCAATCCAATAATAATCTTTCTGCGTTCGAGGATCAGATTGCCCAAGCAATTGCAGATGCCAACAAGCAAGCATCAACAGCAAACAAACCGCGTACCTGGAAAGATGCTTTGGTTTCAACGGCTGTTCGCAAAGAGTTTAATCAAAAACGCATCAAATTAGCGGGATACATTTCACCTATAACCTGGGATGAAAACAATATAGTCACCGAATTATTTTTTGTTCCCTACTTCGGTGCCTGCATCCATGTGCCACCACCACCACCCAATCAATTAATTTATGTCAAATTGGACAAGGGCATGAAACTAATTGAACTCTACGAACCTTTTTGGGTGCAGGGCACACTGATTGTCGAGGCTACTCAAAAAGATATAGGGCATTCGGCTTACTCAATGCAAAATGCGAGTTTTGCTCCCTACACTGAGCCACCTATTGAGTGACCAGTATATTCCTGCCGGTTTTGGTTAAGGTTGTTGCGGATTGATTTCCGGCAATGACCCATTGCGATTCAATTTTTTCTAAACTCTCCAATTGATCAAAAATATTCACTTGAATTTTTTTCAAGCTGTCAGGCTTATTGCAAAGAAATTCAATATCCAGATTTATATCAGGATGCTTGGTTGCAGAATCCACTTGCATAGCATGATGGGTTAATTGACATTCCGCTTGTTGATTAATCACAAGCCAGGCATCTATTTTGTTGATGGCGGCAATTTTGTTATTCAATATTGTCTGTTGTTGGTCGGTTTCAGGTTTGTGTTCAAAACCCGTTACATCAAGCATGGGAATAGTAAGTTCTATGCTTATCTTTTTTTTATCTCCGATGAGATTCATATGAGCCACACCGTGTTCGTGCGCATGATGTTGATGCTGGGCATGATGATCTTCTTGTTCAAATGCCGATTCGGCTTGGCAATAAAAAACAATAAAATACAAAAAGACCAAGGACAGTCGTAATAAGGTCTTCATTATTTCACCTCAAGTTGTTTGGCTTTAATCAATGCGGTTTTGATAGTCTGCAAATTATATCGCATCATATTCAGATAAGTATTGGCAGGTCCTTGCTCTTCAGACAGCGCATCCGAATAAAGTTTCCCACCAAAGATAGCGCCGGTTTCTCGCTGGATTTGTTCAATCAGTTTTGGGTTGGTCATATTTTCAATAAACACTGCGGGAATTTTTTGTGATTTGATCTGTTGAATCAATTGGGCAATTTCCTGTGCGCCAGGTTCATCTTCTGTGCTAATGCCTTGAGGTGCAAGAAATTGGATGTTACAGGTACGTCCAAAATAAGTGAACGCATCATGGCTGGTTACCAACCGCCTTTGTTCAGTATCAATAGACAAACAAAAATCCGCAAATTCTTGCTTGAGGGTAGTGAGTTGTTCTTGATATTGACTTGCATTCTGTTGGTAAATTTTTTGATGAACCGAATCCTGTTGCATTAGCGTTTTCTGGATAACATCAACATAGGATCGGATGTTGTCGATGTTCTGCCAGGCATGGGGGTCTGGTGCTGAATCCCAATAAATGGGGTTTATATTTTGCGATAAATAAACTGGTTCACCTGCAAAGCCAGACGCTTTGATTAATCGTTCAATCCAACCTTCAAATCCCAATCCGTTGATAAAGACTATGTCGGCTTGAGATAAGTGCATTGAATCCTGAGCGGTGGGTTGATACAAATGTCCATCGCTATTAGCGCCAACCAGAGTGATCAATTCAATCTGATCACCTCCCACTTGTTTAACCAAATCTGCTGCAATACTAAAGCTGGCAATGACTTTTAATTTTTTTTCTTCAGCTTGCAGTGAAGTGGGAATTATCAGCAATAATGAAAACAATAATACCCAGTCTAACAACCTTGAAGATTTGATTTGAATTGGATGCTTGTTGAGTTTCGTTCTGTTCATATTTTTTTGCCTGGGTTCTGTCTGGTTTGACGAAACAAAATCGAAAATAGATAAATGATTCCATTAATTAAAATAATACTGGCACCTGCCGGCAGGTTGTAGTGAAAAGAAAATAACAAGCCCAAATAGCTTGAAATAAATCCAATCGCAATAGCCGTGAGCATTATGCCGGGAAGTTGTCGGCACCAAAAATTTGCGCTGACGGCAGGTAAAATCATGATGCCGACCGCCATTAAAGTGCCGAGTGCGTGAAATCCTCCCACCAGATTGCAAACACAAATTGCTAAAAAAACCAGGTGACATATCAAGCTGATTTTTCCCTGTTTTCGCAAAAATAATGGATCGAATGCCTCTGCAACAAAAGCGCGATAAAAAATACCCAGTATGATTGCAGAGATGCTGGTAATAATGCCGATAAAAATTAAGGTTTCATTATCCAGCGCCAGCAGTGAACCAAAAAGAAGATGCATCAGATCGATATTGTTACCGCGTGTCGATACCAATATCACACCTGTTGCCAGTGAAATTAAATAAAACGCCGCTAAGTTGGCATCTTCTTTTAAATGGGTAAATCGCGTTACACTGCCCGCTAAAATGGCGATTAATAGTCCAGCGATTAATCCACCAATGGTCATAGCAAATAGCGACATGCCGGCAATTAAATAACCCAAAGCGGCGCCGGGTAAAATAGCATGAGCGATTGCATCACCAGTCAAACTCATGCGGCGCAAAACTAACAATACGCCATAAGGAATTGCTCCTAGCGCCAACAACAAGCAGCCAAGCAAGGCGCGTTGCAAAAACATATAATCAATAAAAGGCGACAGAAAATATTCAAACATGAATTTGCATGCGCGCTTGATGTAAATCGATTGATCGGTATTGAATAAAATCCGGCACTGGATGTTCGTGCAAAACAATCAGCAGTGTTTTTTCCTCGGCTTGCCAGTGCTGGATCATTTGCCAAATGATTGCGGTGGTTTTTTTATCGACCGAAGAAAAAGGTTCGTCCAATAAAATAAGCGCTTCATCCTGTAACCATGTGCGTGCAAATCGTGCGCGTTGTAACTGCCCACCGGATAATTCACTCACCAAATGATTTTCCAATCCTGTAAGTCCAGTCATCGCAATTGCCTGATGAATTCTTTGCATCGCACTGGCATTAATCTTTTTAAATGCCCCGGCAGTTTTCCATAATCCCATGCTCAACATTTCCAAAGTCGTTACCGGAATTTGCAAATCAAATGAATGAAATTGCGATAAGTAAGCGCAGGAATTTTTCAGCCTTGGATGGCGACGAATAGTTCCGCGCTGGGGCTGTAAATCCCCTTCGATTAATTTCAACAAACTGGTTTTGCCTGAGCCGTTGTCGCCAGTGATTAAACAACATTCCCCCAAGGCGATATCGACAGAAAATCGCTCAAGAATCCAATCCTGTTGGTAACGAAAATAAATATTCTCAAGCGATAGGGCAGTGGACATGGTTTGGATGCCGAGGCGAGTTTTAAAGGTTTCGGTAAATAATGATATGTTATATCATAGCCTGTGTTCGTGAATAGTCCGTAAATTGGGGGTATATATGAAGAGGTTACAGGCGGTTTCGGGCCAAGGGCATTGGGCAATCAGCGATGACCCGGCGGGGCTTGCAGGTATATACGCAGATCAAATCACCATTTCGATATGGCAGCGCCGTCTGGCTTCAGAGGTTGATGCCTATGTACAGGCGCTTCTGGCTTCGTCATATAAGGTGTCGCTCAAGTTGAACGCCACACCGGAAGAGTTGAAGCAGGAGCTGGAGAAGAGTTTTCCGATTCATCCCAATCAGAATCCCATGATTAATTCTCAAGCATTACTCGAGGATCTAAATCAACTGGTCGAAATGTTCAGTTGTCTATTTGAACTTGAACATCTGGGGCTACGCATTCACACGCTCGAATCTTCCATGTGCCCGCGCTTTCATGTGGATCACGTCCCGGTCCGCATGGTCACGACTTACGGCGGCCCCGGCACCCAATGGTTGCCAGCGGCTTATGCGAGCTGTGTGAAGCTTGGGCCAAACGCGAGTGGTATTGTCGATAAAGAATTGGATTGCACTGTGATTCAACAATTACAAACGGGCGATGTGGCTTTGTTGAAAGGCGAAAACTGGGAGGGCAATGAGGGCAGGGGATTAATTCATCGTTCGCCTTCATGCGTTGATCCCATAACGCAGCAAACATCGCGTCGTTTATTAGTCACTTGTGATTTTGGCAATTAAAACTCAGGCTATTTTTATGAACAATAAAATTCCCGTCACTGTATTAACCGGTTTTTTAGGTAGCGGTAAAACCACTTTGCTAAATCGAATTCTGCATGAAAATCACGGGCAGCGCATTGCTGTGATCGAAAATGAATTCGGTGAAATTGGTATAGATCAGGATTTGGTGATCAACGCCGATGAAGAAATTTTCGAAATGAATAACGGATGTATTTGTTGCACTGTGCGTGGCGATCTAATTCGTATTCTTGGTAATTTGGTTGAGCGAAAAGATAAATTTGATCGCGTTTTATTGGAAACCACTGGCATGGCGGACCCAGGCCCGGTCGCACAAACTTTTTTTCTCGACGAAAAAATTCGTGATCATTTTTATCTCGATGGCATAATCACTTTGGTCGATGCCAAACATATTCCGCATCATTGGCATGAAAGTGACGAAGCTGCCGCACAAATTGCGTTTGCCGATGTGATACTCCTGAATAAAATTGATTTGGTGAGTGAAGGCGAACAACAAGAGATTATTCGTCAGCTGCAAAACACCAACAAAATGGCGCAGATCATGCCAGTTCAAATGGCCAGTGCACCGCTTGAAAAAATCTTGCATATAGGTGGTTTTGATTTGGATAAAGCCTTGCAAGCTAATCCGCATTTTTTGGAACCGGAATATCCTTTTGAGTGGGCGGGTGTTTATCATTTATCTGCAGGTCAGTATCAATGGAAAATGCAACCTGGCCCAGATGCTAGTATGTCGATACTGATTCATGAAGTTGAAGCTGCCAGCGAAGAAATTATTCAACGAGCTGCGGAGAAAGTGTTTCCGCATTTTGCTTATCATCCTGAAGCTGTTAAAGCCAATCACGCTATTCCTTATCTCAATGAACATTGTCAATTGCTGTTGTCGGATGTTAAGGATCAAGTGTTTTCAATCAATATTGAACACGAGGGCTGCTACGCACTTTTTACCGAACATCACCCAGATGAATTTGATGCAGTGCTATTGAATCAGGACAGCGTGAGATTTGAAGCGATCCATCAAGTGGAATTCAATCCCGGTCACGAACATGATCAAACAGTTTCTTCTGTCGCATTTGAATTTTCCGGCAGCCTCGACTTGCGCAAATTTGAATCCTGGTTGAATTTTTTCTTGCAAGCGAACGGCAATGATATTTTTCGCATGAAGGGCATAGTCGCCATTAAAGACGAACCCAATCGCTTTGTATTTCAGGGTGTACATATGTTATTCGATGCAAAAGAAGGCAAGCCGTGGGGTGATGAAAAACCATTTAACCGCATGGTATTTATCGGGCGCAATTTGGATAAGTTGTTGATTGAAGGCGCATTCCGGGCTTGTTTGTAAT
>CAZICR010000059.1:0-11428 GCA_964537795.1 uncultured Cellvibrionaceae bacterium
TGGTGCAGGTGCGGTCTTGATTGGTCTAACCTGGGTATTTAATCGATCGGTCTTCAACCAAAATTACATTGAACAGGATCAAGCGCTTGACCCTGGCCGGGAAAAATTGGCGGAAATTTATAATTACATCGATAAGCATCGATTTGACCGGGCCTTGCATTGTGTGAATGAATTGATTCAATCTCAAGGTGTGGATTTTGAATCGGCGATGCTTCGCTATAATTTATTAAAAATTGGACGTGGTGCCGGGTATACAGATGCCGCCTTGGGTTTATTGACAGGTAACTTTACACAAAACGATATTAAAAAATTGGATAAGGTATGGCAGGAAAATCCGGATATCCAAAATCAAGTTCCCGAGCAAGCCGCTATCAAGTTGGGCATGCAATTGGTCAATTTGGAAAATCTAAAATCCGCTGAAGAAATATTTTTGCAATTGCAAAAAAATAATTCCATAAATCCCAGATTGGGAATATACGCTACCAAATTGGCAACGGCATTTCAACGATTGAAGGACAGGGAAAAAGCGACACATTACGAATTTTTGGCTAGCCAACTCTCTCAAGGAGCCGCTAATGGATTACTGTAAATATCATCCAGTTGACGGCGCCACTTTTGTCTGTCGTCAATGCAATACTTTTCTTTGTGATCATTGTGTTGATGATGAAAAAGATCAGCCCCGATGTTTTTCCTGCGGAGCTTTGTTGGAGAGTTTAGGTTCTGCCAATAAAGTTGAGCCCTTTTGGCGTCGATTGCCGGAAGCTTTTAAGTACCCGCTTAATTCGGCGGCCATGAGTTTAATTGTGATCACCTCAATAATGATGTTGATCGCTGCATTAATTCCCTATTTATTCTTTATTGCCATTCCTTTATTTTTGATTGCAATGGGTGCGTTGATGAAATACGCACTGACCTGTCTTGAACGTACCTCTCACGGTGAAATGCAAGCACCGGATGTGATGGATGCTTATCACGGCACCATAAAAATAATATTTCAACTGATCTTTATTTTTATTGTACTCGGTGCTTTGCCTATAGGGGCTTACATTTTAAGCCCAGCTTTGGGGGGAATAATTGGCCTTTTAACTATAATTGCAATGCCTGCAATATTGATTCGATTTGCACAAAGTGAAAGTGTGTTTGAAGCACTGAATCCGGTTTCAGTTTTTTCTTTAATTACGGCGATAGGTTTGCCATACGGATTAATTCTGGCTTTTTTACTTATTATGAGTTCTTCTGTCAGTGTACTTCAGGGGCTTATTGGTTCATTGTTTCCGGCAGTGTCTTATTTATTGCAAATTCTCATTTCAAATTATTACACCTTGGTCATGTTTCATTTGATGGGATACATGTTGTTTCAGTACCAAAGTCAGTTGGGTTACAGCGCCCGTTCCGATGAAGAAGATCATCTTTCCCAGCGTAATGATGTTGAGCGCCTTACAGCAAAAATCTCCGTTTTTTTAAAAGAAGGCAACTATGAAAAAGTAGTGGACCTTTATTATCAAGCGTTCAAACTTTTTCCGAATGAAGCCATTTTCTTCGATAAGTTTTTTGATCTTGTTTACAGTTGTAAAAAAGCTGCGCTGATGGAAGATTTTGGCTTGACCTATCTGCAATTTCTCAATCGAAAAAAGCGGTTTGATAAATTAACGATTTGTTTTAAACAAATTTTACATCTGGCGCCTGATTATTTACCGAACTCACCCGATATGCGTGTACAACTGGCGGGTCTTCTCAAGCAGCAGGGTGACTTGAAACTGGCAGTAAAATTATTGAATGGTATGCATAAACTTTATCCGGATTTCAACAAGTTGCCAGAAGCTTATACTTTGCTGGCAGACATACTGATGGAGCTTCCCAATATGCAAGCCCAATCAGTCAAATGCCGACAGATGGTTGAACAGTTGAAAATCAAAGCCGCTGAAAAACAACAGGCATTGGCAGTGGCTCAGGAAGAAAAGAAAAACGCAGAACAAAAAAATACTGCTACAACTCCAACGGCTGTTCCAAGTAAACGTCGCGGTCCACCGCCGGGAGTTAAATCTTCCGGATTGGTGTTGGAGTTGCTTCCAATAGAGCCGTCTAAATCAGATTAAACCCGCGTGCGGAAAAACTTTGTGGCGCCCACAAACTTTTTCCGCACTTTGATTGAGCATCCTGCCATTCCAATCTGGTCACGTAATTGTGTTTTTTAATTTTGATATAAAAATTTCTTTTTATATCAAAGACTAAGTAAAACTATCGGCTAACAATCCTTGTGCACATTATTGAGGCCAATATGCGCACCCAATCTATCTGCCTGCACCTGTTTCGCTCATTCATCATCCGCGATATTAAATTATTGGCTGATTTGACACGACTTTTGCTGTGGCACGTAGGTTGCTAATGCCAGATTAATTGATTGGTGGATTTTATTATGCGCGTGTTACCTAAATTTTTATTCAGTGGCTTGCTGTTGCTCTTGCCCACCAGTGCTTTTGCAGATGACACCAATTTGATGGGATCCATTAATAGTGCGTGGGTTGTGCTTGCCGGGGCGCTGGTGTTTCTTATGCAGGCTGGTTTTGCTCTGGTAGAAAGTGGGATGTCCCGTGCGAAAAACTCTGTGAATGTGCTGATGAAAAACTACATGGACGTTTGTGTTTGCAGCATGATTTTTTGGGCTCTGGGTTATGGATTAATGTTTGGCGCTAATCAATCCGGATGGTTTGGCTGGAGCCATTTTATGCCGTCGCAACTCAGTCAATGGGATTGGACATTTCTGTTTTTTCAAATGATGTTTGCTGCCACTACCACTACCATCGCCAGTGGCGCCATGGCTGAGCGCATCCATTTCAATGCTTATTTAATCGGTGCCTGTGTGATCGCAGGACTGATTTATCCGGTATTTGGTAGCTGGGCCTGGGGCAGCGCCCATGGCGGTGAAGGTTGGTTAAAAACCATGGGATTTATTGATTTTGCAGGCTCAACTGTTGTGCATTCGATTGGAGGTTGGGCTGCACTGGCTGGCATTTTGGTTCTGGGTCCCAGACTTGGACGATTCGCCGCTAATGGTCAGCCTCGTTCTGTTCCGGGCCATAACTTAAGTTCGGTTGCTGTTGGTGGATTTATTCTGTGGTTTGGTTGGTTTGGCTTCAATGCCGGTTCAACATTGGCAGCCAATATGGATCTCGGAAAAATAGCATTAAACACTCACTTGGCTGCATGTGCAGGTGCCGTGGGTTATATGTTTTCCACCCGTTTATTCCAACAGCCCATTTTATTAACCGGAACGGTTAATGGCAGCCTGGGTGGATTGGTCAGTGTCACCGCCGGTTGTGCCAGTATGGAACCGCATTTTGCGATAGTGACCGGATTGATAGCGGGATTCATTACCTTGGTGGGCCCAAGGTTTATCACCAGTTTTAAATTGGACGACGTTGTGGATGCAGTCAGTGTTCACGGATTTTGTGGTGCCTGGGGCACCATAGCAGCAGGTATTTTTTACGCGGGTGATTTGTTCGATCCCAATCGTATAGGCGTACAAGCCTTGGGTGTTTTGGTTGCCTTTGTTTGGGGCTTTGGTGTTGCCCTGGTTTGCTATTGGTTGATCAACAAAACCATAGGTATGCGTGCCAGTAGCCTTCACGAACAACGCGGATTGGACTTTACCGAACACGCTGAAATTGGCTATCCCGAATTTCAAAATACTGCTGCATTGAATACAGATTCACTCCAATCAAAAAATTAAGACGGAGCCAACTGTGAACTCATTGCAAAAAAGACAAGCAATTAAAGATGCATTGTCCCCCTTTATTCAAGGTCGTCAATTAGCAAATGCGTTAAATCTGTGGGACGAAAAATATTCACATCAAAATCATTTTGCATTGCAGCACTATTTGCGTGAGTTGTGCTACGACGTGGAAGTTGCACATTTGCGCTCACGAATGTTGCAGGCACTGGTGACCGCTTTTTCCTCTCTTCAGGATGAACGTCAAGCACGTCAGCAACAGGCCCAACGTGTCAGAAAGACCATTGTCTCAAACATGTCATCTGGTTATATCAATGAGTTGACTGTGTTTGTTCTTCTGGTAGAAAAACTTATCGAGAGTTTGAATGATGAAATGTCGACGCGAACCCGACTTTATGTTTTGGAAAATCTAACAAAAGTTAAACTCACCTCACAAGAAAGATTGGTACTGCAACAATGGTTGAATCGTATTACTCCTTTGCGACATGATCTTAAACTTAATCACACGGTGATGCAGCATGTTATCAATCTTGCTTACGTTGCTATTTGTGAGTATCAAGGGCCGATTAAAGCAGATCAAACATTACAAGCCAGTGTGAGTCAAATAAAAACAGAATTTCCGGACATCAGCATTGATTTTTTGTTGTAGTCAAAACAAAACGCCCGAATTAATCGGGCGTTTTTTAACAAATAACTACTTTGATTTCTTTCGATCATACAACCATATTGCGCCAAATACAGGTAACAAAATTAAAGGTACTATGGCAACCGCTTGAAAAGATTCAACTGATGCTGAGCGCAAAACTTGAGCTAAAGCATCGCCTGTTAATGCTGCAAAAGATTCTTCACCACCTGCGATTTCCAACTTCGCTTTATCAAAAATAGCACCCATTTTCGGTAGAGCAAACCAAATTGCCATGCCACCACCAAAGCCCATCAGACCCATTAATAATGCACCACCTCTAGGGAAGCGTTCTGACACGCAGGCCAACATGGTTGGCCACAAATAACATACGCCTATCGCCCAAATAGTGGCGGCAGCAAAAGCGGTTAAAGGTGAATTGGCAATACTTAATAAATACAAACCAACTGCAGCCAATAAACTACCGACCCACAAAACGCCTACAGACGAAAATTTATGTGCAAGTGTTCCAGCAAAATGACGCATAACAAACATTAACATGCTGACGTAAACCAGAATCACAATTCCTGACATGCCGATGATATTAGTCAGCGTGATTTCAACCCATGAGCCAGGCGCTAGTTCAGCAGTTGCCGTCAACCACATACAGGCCCAGAAAACATAAAACATTGGCTGCTTAATTAATTCAGCAAACATATCACTATAACTAACACCCGAAGTGACTCGTTCTGTTTGTGGAAATTCCGTACGCAATACCATCAAAAACATGATGAGTGCAGGCAGGACTAAAAGAATTAAATTCACTTGCCATGCAATATTGAATTTTGCAAATGCCAACCCGGCTAATCCACCGACTACAATTCCTGCAGGCCACCAAGCGTGCAATACATTCAAACGATGAACTTTATTTTCAGGATCCAAAGATGCAACCATCGGATTAGAAGCCGCTTCGACCGCTCCCCATCCTAAACCCGTCAACATTAAACCTGCCACCACCAATAAATCGACACTCGGTGTTACGGGCATAATTGACGCAGCGAAAATAAATCCGCTACCCAACAAATAACTTGTTGCCGAAAACAACAACATTTTTTTTGCACCAACCCAATCCACAAGAGCGCTACCAAATAATAACGTGAATGCGAACCCTAAAAATGTATATCCCAATGCTTCTCCAACGCGACCTGCGGAGTTGGCTAAATCCAGCACGGAATAAATATCGGTTTGTAAATTTCCGGAAATGGATGTGCGAACAGCAAAACCCAATCCAATTAAAAATATTGATAAATTACCAATGAGCAATAATCGTTTGACATCAAGCTGCGTCATATAAAACCTCGTTTCGTTATTATTAAATTACACCTTTACCCAAATACCATCTTGCCGCGATGAATCTATCACAGCCTGGATAAAGCGCATACCCTCGACGCCTGTATGAATATCAGGAACCCAATCCTGCAAGAAATGTTTTTCGCCTTTTGCGCGCGCATCGAGAATATCGGCAATGTCTTTATAGAGATTGGCAAATCCTTCCAGATAACCTTCGGGGTGACCGCCGGGAGTTCGCATACCACGTGCCGCAATATCGCTACCAATATCACCCCGACGGGTGACACGTTGACGAGGTTTATTTAATTCGGTAAACCATAATTCGTTGGGATTTTCTTGTGCCCATTCGATGCTGGCTTTGTCGCCAAATAAACGAATACGCAAACCATTTTCACAACCGGGTGCAACCTGGCTTGACCACAACATGCCTTTCAAACCATTTTCAAAACGCAACATGGCATGCACGTTGTCATCAACTTGTCGGCCTTCAACAAAACTGGTGAGATCTGAACTCACTGCAATTAATTTTTGTTGTGAAATAAAACGCGCGAGTTGAAATGCGTGAGTACCTATATCACCCAAACATCCACCTAAACCGGAACGCGCCGGATCAGTGCGCCATGAAGCTTGTTTATTATTTTCATCGGCCGCTTCTGTTAACCATTCTTGTGGATATTCCACTTGCACCACACGCAACTTTCCCAATTTTCCTTGCGAAACTAATTCGCGTGCATAACGCACTAATGGATAACCGGAATAATTATGGGTTAAACCAAAAAAACAACCCGATGATTTAACCAGCTGCTCCAACTCCAAGGCTTCTTCCAAAGTGCGAGTAACAGGCTTATCACAAATCACATCAATGCCTGCTTGCAAACAAGCTTTGGCAACCGGGAAGTGCATGTGATTGGGTGTCACAATCACAACAACCTGAATTCCATCCGTACGCTTTTTTTCTTCGCGAATCATGTCTTCGTAAGAGGTGTAAGCGCGATCAGCAGCGATGTGTAAATCTGCTGCGGATAATTTTGCATTTTCAGAATTAGCTGACAGTGCACCCGCAACCAATTCATAACGATCATCCATACGCGCCGCGATTCTATGCACAGCACCAATAAACGCACCGCGACCACCACCTACCATTGCATAACGAATTTTTGGATTTGTCATATTTGAAAATTCTTTTTTTGAAAATTGAAGTTTATTTTTTCCCTCACCTCTCGCTAAGAGAGTTCCCCACTTTGAAAAAGGGGGGTTAGGGGGGATTTAAAATATTCGTAAAATTGACCATCTTAAATCCCTCCCCCGCCTCCCTTTTTCAAAGGGAGGAGCCAGTCCCTCCCCCTTGCCAAGGGGGAGGTTAGGAGGGGGTGATCACAATCCCAAAATCTTCCTATTCTTCGCTTCATCAATTCCGCTTTTCGCGAAATCATCAAACGCTCTTTCTGTCACTTTTATAATATGATTTTGAATAAACGGTGCGCCTTCTGCAGCGCCGACTTCAGGATGTTTCAAACAGCATTCCCATTCCAACACTGCCCAACCGGCGTAATCATAAGCCGCAAATTTTGAGAAAATTTGTTTGAAATCGACTTGGCCATCACCCAAAGAACGGAAACGACCGGCGCGATCAACCCAGCTTTCGTAACCGCCGTAAACACCTTGCTGTGCGGTTGGATTAAATTCAGCATCTTTCACATGGAACATTTTGATGCGATCGTGATAGCGATCAATGAAGGCGAGATAATCGAGTTGTTGCAAAACAAAATGCGATGGATCAAATAAAATATTGCAGCGTGGATGATTGTTGACTGCTTTCAAAAAGCGCTCGAAAGTAGCGCCATCGTGTAAATCTTCGCCCGGATGAATTTCGTAACAGACATCAACACCGGCTTTATCAAATGCATCCAGAATTGGCAGCCAACGTTTTGCTAATTCTGCAAAACCATTTTCGACCAAACCAGCGGGGCGTTGTGGCCAAGGATACAAATAAGGCCAGAGTAATGCACCTGAAAAAGTCGCGTGTGCATTCAAACCTAAATTTTTACTAGCCTGTGCTGCCATCATCATTTGTTCAACTGCCCAGGCTTGTCGCGCTTTGGGGTTTCCGCGTACAGATTCGGGCGCAAAACCGTCAAACATTTCGTCATAAGCGGGATGCACGGCAACTAATTGACCCTGCAAATGTGTGGATAATTCGGTGGGAACCAAACCGTGATAACTCAATGTATGTAAAAAATTAGCGCAATAGGCTTGGCTGGTTGCGGCTTTCTCCAAATCAAAAACACGTTTATCCCACGTCGGAATTTGTACGCCTTTAAAGCCGAGGCTGGCAACCCAACCGGCGATTGAATCCAGACTATTGAAGGGTGCTGTGTCACTTAAAAATTGCGCAAGGAAAATGGCTGGGCCTTTGATAGTTTTCATAGCAAGGTCTCGCTTGAATGGACAGAGGATAAATTATTATTGAGCTTTAGAGCGTCGAGTCTAATGGAATTCAATCAGTCAGGGAAAATTTTTCACTGTTCTTAACTCGTTACTTGCTGGTATAGGGGCACCATCTGTGCTCCTGAAAAACATGAGTCTACAGAATGTTATCCAGTTGCTTTGGTTCAGTAAAAATGCGCCATTTATCTTTGGCAATCGATTTAAAGGTTTTTTGATAACGGGGGGATTCAGTTGATTCAGCTGTTACATCGCGAATAAAAATATACTGGATGCGATCAGGGTAGTCTCTGGCAACATCTGCGTAAATTTCCGGATCAGCTTCTCCAGAATCGCCAATTAGAATAAATTTTCGTTTGGGAAACTGCTTTAATAATTCACGGATTTGTTTGTGTTTATGGCGCTGTGAACTGCTACCTTCTTTAAACAATTCATCCATTAATTTTATTTGTCGCAAATGCAAACTCCCGGCAGGAAATTTTTCCTGTTCCAAAAACTCCGTCAGCAATGGAAATAACTGAATAGGGCTGCTGGATACATAATGAAATGCGGGGTTTTTGTGTTCTTTTGCAAAAGCCTGATACCAATCGCTCATACCGGGAACTGCATGCAGAGGATTGACAAAAGTGTTGCGCACTAACAGTTGCTTATCGAGCACATGACTATCTTTAATGGTGTCATCTATGTCTGAAATAATTGACCAGCCTTCTTCAGACACTAGTACCATCTTGCCAATAAATTCACGCTGGTCTTCCTCGGGTAAAATCGCGTGGTATTGAATAACGTCACCATGTTTGGCTGACGCAGATTTCAGAATAATTTTTTTATCCGTCAATCCCCATGCATTGGTTCGCGATAATTCTTCTTGTTGTCCGGGAAATGCCAGTGTAATTTTTTTATTGCGTTCCGAGTCAGTGCGAAAAAGTTGGGTACGACTTTCAAATCGATCTTTTTCTTCAGGAGTCAAGCTATCCAGATCCAGTTTCATCCATAAAGCCAAAGCCGACTGGGCACCGGGGCGCGATTCTTTTTCATAAATCCAGGCGGTGGCCTTCAGATTAATTTCTCCCTTATCTGTTAATTTGGCCGCACGGGACATTAACTGTATAAACTCATCATCTTTTATCGGGCTTGCCCAAAGCGGAAGGCTGGTTAAGGCTATACAAGCTGAAATGAATTTATACAAAAAATTGCGCATATTATTTTTCCGATGTCGAATAATTGACCCGCCCCTGCAACTAACTAACATAAAAAATTATTTTTTCTCTTCATTTTCAAAATCATTAACTTGTGATTTCACAAATCCTGAAACTTGCGATAAAGCACCAGATGATTTTTCTGTTGCTATATCCCACACGCCGCGAATCAACACTCGCCCCATAAATGCGGGTGCATCGACGCTGCCGGTTTTTGCTTCGATTTCTTGAATACCTTTGGTGAGTTCCAGACGAATTTCTTCAGGTACGCTGGGGTCTTCGCTCAAACGTTTAACATCGCGCACACCATCAGTCACTTTGCCTTCTTTAAAATGAATCGTAGCTTGCGCCAATTTACCTAACCAAGGCGTCTCCATGACCAATGCTAAAGCATCAGCATGCACTTGTGCTCTTTCATAATCTTTTTGCATCACTGCATTTGAACCCAATGCTAAATGTAAAGCCATTAGTTGGGTGTCAGCCGTTTCTTTATCGGAAACTGTTGATAATAGAGTTTGCGACTTTTTGGTTTCTTCTGCAGCTATTCCCGGCCACTTTTCACGATGAAAAATTACACCGCGCAATGAACTCGCAGCACCGCGCATAAATGGATCACAATTTTCCTTGTCAATTAAATCGGATTCTGCCAAAGCAATTTTATTTTTATTAGAAACCAGTGCCCCATATGCCAGTAATGTCCGCGCCAGACAAATTTCTTTTTCCGTAACTGCCGGCATTTGTTCGCTACCGGAAAGCGTCACACCTTTTTGATAAGCCTTGAGGCCGAGCGCCAAACCATTTTCAGATAGCAAAGCATATTTTGAATAGGTAAACGAATCACGCATATCGGCGAGCTGTTCAGTTTCTGATTTTTTACTACAGGAGGTGGTGACTAATAAGCAGCCTGCAACAAAAGCAGGCAATATTAAAAAAGACTTTTTGATTAGCATTGTTTGATCCTTGTTGCTGCATTAGATGTATTTTCGATGCGGGAGCATAAAGCCCAACCCCCTCTGCACGCAAGTCTGATGCAGAAATTTGATATACCTGTCTATCAGGTCGATGACTTTCTGATATAGCTCATAAAATCCATAATCAATTTTGCGGCTTGTTGGGGTTTTTCCTGCAATAGAAAATGTGGACCGTCGAAGCTTCTTACATGCACATTGGGAAGAAGATGAATGGCTCGAAATAAACAATGGCTAGTGACAAGCTTGTCTTGTTTGGCGATTAGAATCAACACCGGCAGATCCAATTTATAGTTCAAATGATCGACTTTCTGTACCGCCTCCAGCCTTTTTTTGACCAACAAAAAATTCATTTTGTTTAACACCGACCAGCATAGGTTCCAGGTATTTTCTGAAGCGCCTTTAATGCAAAAATATTTAATCAATGCTTTTGCACCGGGAAATTTCATCATCCATTGCAGAGGTAAAATTCTTAAGCATCGAATGAAAAAAGGTTTGGGCGTACAGAGAAATCCAGATACCAATACAATCGCTTTAGGTTTATGACTAGCATTGGATAGCAAGTGAGGAATCAATCCACTCGAAAAAGATTCTGCCAGGAGAATATAATCTTCTTGTTGCGGTAATTCGCTTTTTATCTTTTCAGCAAGATCTGGGTACAGTTGTTTGCCATCGTCTGGCAAGGGAATAATTTTTCCATCGCAATGACAGTAAGGAATAAAATCCCTGAAAAGAAGCCCGGTGCCATCCATTCCTGGCAATAACACCAATTTCATGATTTTTCTTCTTTCTCGCGACTGGTTTTTATAACGCACTCGTTACAAATAAAAACCGCATTGAGCTGGGAGGCTAGTAAGTGTTTAACCTCTTTACGTGTCTTTCCACAAAAGGAGCAACAAGGCTCTACTTGAAATTCATTGTGGGCTTTTGGCTTTTTCATTGGAAAATTATTTCAATCAGATTTATGGACTTTGATTTAAACCAAATTTATCAAATAGTGATACTAATTGATCGCGCGCAGCTTCTGTTGTTCTAATCTCTGCTGCTTTACGCCCCGTAGATTCTAACCGAAATTCCAGATCGTTTTTGATAGCATACAGATTCCAGATTTCTTTGT
>CAZICR010000060.1:0-11427 GCA_964537795.1 uncultured Cellvibrionaceae bacterium
GATTGAAAACAGCCGTGAGAACTGTCAAAGCAATACTCACCACTACAATGAAAACGATCATTTCCAGCAGGGTCACACCCCGATAAAGATTGATTCGGTTTTCAATGTGCATAACCTGTTATCTCAACATTGACATTAATTGAATAAGCACCATCACTGGTTTGGATTTGTATAACGCCGGGAGAAGTTCTACCCAACTTATCGTAACTAAAATTTGATGGCGTCGCGGTGAGTGAAATACCGCCCGGCATTGCAAGAGGATAAAAACTGGAATCCAATTTTATTGAATTACCATTTTCCGTGACGTTGATAGAGTTGGATGAAATAGTCAACTGAATATTGCTTCGCGACATGGCAAGTTGTTGCGCAAAAAACAAAGCCGCGATGACATCATCGCGGCTTGCATGAACACGAGAGGCACTGACCGAATTGATACGAGAAAATAAAACAACCGATAACACACCCAGAAGTGTGATAACGGCGATCAATTCAACCAGTGTAAATCCTGTCTGTTTTTGACGCCGAATCTCACACATAATTACCTATAAAGTTAAGGTGCCGCTATACCTTGGAAATCTGCTGTTTGACCAGTAGCACTCGTTACTCTACAAGATGCTGTTGCGCCCAAGGTGCTAGTCAATTCTGCAGCGACAGGTGCCACTGTATAACCCGCTGGTGTACCACCAATTAAAATACCGGTGACTCCCGCACAAGTGGTAACTGATACATGTGGTGTACCGGCAACCCCTGCCGAAGTTGCAACTGCTGCTGCATAGTTCATGGCCATGGCACTACCCATATTACCTGCAACACCTTGTACTGCGGCAGTTTTTGCAGCACCAGACATATCAATAAAACGTGGGAGTGCGGTTGCAGCCAGGATTCCTAAAATCACAATTACTGCAATCAACTCAACCAATGTAAAACCAGCTTGCTTGTTCATAAAAAACTCCAAAGTTACAGAAAGGGTTTGACTGAAAGTCTTATGCTTGAATTTCCATTACAAAAATCTGTTATTCCTTTGGGTTATCAAACACTAAAAACTTTTCAGGCTTACCGAGGTTATCGGTTGTTTTTTCAATTCCTTTAACGAAATTTTTAACAACCCCGATCCTGTACCTAACTATAGTAGAAGCTTTATTCTCTGCCAGTTTGCAACAAATTATTTTTGTATGTTGTACATTTCCCACATAGGTAAAAATATTCCCAACGCCAAAACTGTAACGAATCCTGCCATCATTATTATAATTATTGGCTCTATGCGATCGCTTAATCGTTTCACTTCGTACTCAACTTCACTTTCATAAAAATTAGCAACTTCTGCCAATAAAGTATCAACCTGTCCACTTTCTTCTCCCACAGAAATCATTTGTAAAATAAGTGGTGTAAACATTCCACTGACGAGATGTGTTTGATACAAACCTTCACCGCGTTCAACACCTGCCCGAATTTGCCTGATTTTGTCACCTAAATAAGGATTATCTATCGCGCGCGCGCAAAGTTCCAATGAAGAAGATAAAGGCAAGCCTGCAGAAAGCATCAATGAAAATGTTCGTGAATATCGTGCAAGTGAAGCGCGCTCAATAATATCCCCGATAACCGGCGCTGATAATTTTTTCTTACCCAAAACACGAGATCCATCCTCTGTATGTACATAGTGGTAAATCCAGGTACCACTACCAATCAAAATCAATAAAATTAACCACCAGAAATTGACAAAAAAATCTGAAATACCAATTAATATTCGCGTATAGATAGGCAACTCTGCTCCAAATTTAGCAAACATATCTGCAAATGCAGGTATCACTTTATAATTCACTATTGCTAAAGCAATAGCCATTACCACGATCACCATACCGGGATAGCGCAACGCGGTTTGAATACTGCGAATAGTTCCATGATCGCGCTCCAGATAATCAGCAAGCTGTTTGAAAATCACATCCAGTTTTCCGGAGTTTTCACCTACACTGATCAAACTCACAATTAAATTATTAAATATTTTTGGATGTTGTCGCATGGCAGTAGATAATTCTGCGCCCATTTCCAAACGTTCAACCAGATCATTAATTGTTTGTTGGAAAGCGTAATTACGCAGTGAAGCAGCAAGCCCTCGCAACCCTTTTACCAACGGAATTCCCGCGCGAGTGATAGTGTGCATTTGACGACAAAACATAATCAGTTCAACACTATTCACTTTTCCGGAATTGGTTGCGCGTTCAAATTTTTCCGATAGCGATAATTTTTCTACATAGAGTGATAAATTAATTGGCGTTATACCTCGCCCCAATAATTGAGTGGCAGCTGCATCTGCAGTGGTAGCATCAAGCTGACCTTGAATCATCTTGCCTTCCGAACTGCGACCTTTAAATTCAAATACGGCCATATCAATTAATTCTCTGTAACATCAACTTGTGCCGAAATGCTCATAACTTCTTCCAAACTGGTAATACCTTGAATGGCATATTGCAAAGCAACTTGACTTAAAGGAACGAAGTTGGCACTTTCATTTGCAGCTTTGGTAAAACCGTTGATATCTTTTAAACGCAAGGCTTCTGCCATAGGGTGATTGAGCTCCAATAATTCAAAAACTCCCACACGACCTTTGTAACCTGTGTTGTGACAATGCGGACAACCTGTACCCTGTTTAAACGTGACAGATGAAATATCGCGACCCTTCGCCAACAAGGCCAACAATTGTTTTTCATTCGCATCCGGCAGATGGGGCTGTACGCAGGTCACACAAATTCGTCTGACCAGCCTTTGTGCAATAATCGCTTTCAATGATGCAGCAACGAGATAGGAATCAACACCTATATCAATCAATCGCAATGCCGAGGTCACAGCATCATTGGTATGCAGTGTTGATAACACCATATGACCCGTCATGGATGCACGCAATGCGATTTCAGCGGATTCTGAATCGCGAATTTCACCGACCAATAAAATATCCGGATCCTGACGCAAAGTTGCACGTAAAACATTGGAAAATGTTAAGCCAATTTTTTCGTGCAATCCCACTTGGTTAATTCTTGGTAAGCGATATTCAACCGGATCTTCGACGGTAATAATTTTCTTTTCCGGTTTATTCAATTCAGATAAAGCACCATAAAGTGTTGTTGTCTTACCACTACCAGTTGGGCCAGTGACCAAAACCAGTCCATGTGGACGCGTAATTGCTTTTCGAAAACGATCAATTAAATGTTGTGGCATCCCCACTTTTTCCAATGGCAAAACACCGTCCGTATGGTCCAGCAAACGCATGACTACTGATTCACCAAATTGCACTGGCATGGTCGATATACGCACATCAATATTGCGATTTTTAACCTTCAAATTAAAACGCCCATCTTGTGGTAAACGTTTTTCTGAAATATCCAGGCCTGACATTAGTTTTAAACGTACAACCAGTGCCGTCGCAATACGTTTTTCATTCATCACCTGCTCAATCAGTGAGCCATCAATTCGATTGCGAATACGCAATACTTTTTCGTCGGGTTCTATATGAATATCTGAAGCTTTAGTAGTGATTGCCTCCTCAAATATCTTTTGTAATAGTCGGGCAACAGGTGCTTCTGTATCGGTCGCATCAGTCACTATATCGGCTATATCAACAGCAGATTCTTGTAACTCCTCGTCCAATTCACCTGCAAGGCTGGCAATTTCATCAGCACGACTGTACGCAATATCCAAAACATCCAGCAATTCAGATTCACGCACAACTGCAGGTTTTAATTGCCTGGGAATTTGTCGCTGTAATTCATCCAAACCAAAAATATCGGTTGGATCAGCCATACCCAATAAATAGCCATCAAAATCCTCGCGCAATAAAATCACACGATAACGGCGTGCGGTGGTCTCAGGCAATCGTTGCACAAGATCGCGATCGAAACGAAACTGTTTTAATTCAACAAAAGGAATCTGTAGCTGCGCAGACAAAAGTTCAAGCAAAGCATTTTCTTCGACATATTTTAACTCGACCAGAGTTGCACCCAATTTCCTTCCGGTCAACTTCTGTTCCTGTAATGCATGTTGCAATTGCGTTTCAGTGATCATTTGCTTTTCAACCAGCAGATCACCAATACGAATTCTTTTTGGAGCATTAGCTATCATTTAATGATCTCTTGTTAGCTGCACAATTCTGTCTTGGGCATATTCAATCACCTGTGGTTCAAGTTGTTCAAAATCCAATATTTTTTGGTAAGCATGAATTGCAGCTGCTGCTTGGTTCTGTGCATCGAAAGACAGCGCCAGCCCCAACCAATAAGCAGGTTTTGGATTAAAACTCTGTAATAAATTTCGATAAGCACTGGTGGCTTGAGTATAGAGTTGCTCACGCTGATACAAACCTGCCAATAAAGCACGATAGTTTTCATTGGCTGCAGCATCTGATAGTTGTGACTCCAAGAAGGCGATAGCAGACTGATTATCGCCCTGCAAAATAGCGGCACGTGCACGATAATAAGTTCGATCCATTGTCGAAATATGTAAATTGGCATTCAACAAAGTTTGCATAGCGGTAAAATTTCTATCCTGATAATAAAGATCCAATAAATACACTTCCGAGCCAGGCGCTGCATAAAGCTGAATATGATTATTCAATTTTTCTATCGCTTTTGATTTAAGACCCTGAGCCACCCAATCGCGTGCTTGCCTTACCATTTGTTCATCCAAAAATTCAGGATTAGGCGTAATAGTCAAACTCGAATTTCCTATACTCCTACTTTCATCATTCGACAGGGCTTCATTATTTGATAAAAACTCATTATTCCCGCGCAGTCGGGAATCCATACTCACCCCAAAAGGATCACTAACACTAACCGATTCTTGCCCTTCAATAACACTTAACTGATTTCGAAATTCAGTAATTCGAATATCATTGGGTGTCACCATGCCAGCTTTATCCAAAAAAAATCCGGCTTTGATAAAATCATTTTTTTGAATCGACTTTTCAGCCATTTGCAAATAACGATCCGTAATTCTATTTATCCCGGCTCTTGCAACAGGATTCTGTGCATCCAGCTTTAACAATTCCTGATAATAAAAATATGCATTATCATTTTCTGGAGAAGTTAATCTATCCAATGTCATAGCTCGACTGGCCTGATCAATTAATTGATAAATCTGTGTCTGGAGCTCAGATGAATTGATAGTATTTTGATTATGTATAGCTGCTGAAGAAACTATTGGTTGATCCAGCAAAACATCATTTTCAGTTGCGGGAGGCTTTATTAATTCTGCTGAACTCACAACCGCGTGCGGTTTAATTTCAGGAGCAATCGAAACTGGATGCATATACTGAGTTAATATCAATTTCGAAAAAATAAAAATGACTACAAAAATAGCTATGCTGATTACAATCAACGGCAATCGGGATTGTTGAAAAAAATCTGCAATCTTTTCTTGCTCCCAGGAAGAGGCTTGCGAGTCTGCGAATATCAATGTTTCGTTATGCTCACTTACTGATTGCTTATCAGATAGATCGCGCAACATGTCATTAATAAGGCTCATAAGCTTCCACCCATTACAGGCGTAACACTCAAAGCAACCGCCGCTGTCGCCGCCAGTAGAGGCCACAACCAGTAATCACGTTTTGCTTGCCAACGCCCATAAGATTTCGCTTCAGCAGTATCCAGCACAGCACGCACCATATGTTTACGCTCAACTTTCAAAGCCGATTTTCCATAGGCCGCCAGTAATGCTTTATGCGCAAGAATATTAATTAACCGTGGCACACCTGCACTCGCAGCATAAAGTAAATTTAATGCCGATTTTGAAAATAAAGTTTTTTTACATCCCGCAGAAGTTAAGCGGTAATTTACGTAATCAATTACTTGCCGACGACTTAAACAGGAAATAGTTTCTGCAAATACAATCCGTTGATTTAATTGACGTAAATCCGGTTGACGCAATACGTCATCCAATTCCGGTTGCCCCATTAATACTACTTGCAGAAGTTTGCTTTTTTCGGTTTCCAAATTGGTCAGTAGTCGCAGAGCCTCTATTGTTTCTCTCGGCATAGACTGGGCTTCATCAACAATCAATACCACCTGACGCTTTTGCGATGCGAGATCAATTAAACGTTGGGTAATTTCGCGCAGCAATTGATAGGACGGCATTTCACTATGGTATGGAATACCAATTTCTTCCGCTAAAAACCATTTCAATTCTTCAGGCGTTAAATATGGATTTGGAATGTAAGCTGTAATAAAACGATCGGATAATGCCGTTAATAATTTTCGACCTAATAAAGTTTTACCTGTCCCTACTTCACCAATAACTTTAATAAAACCTTCACTGTGTTTAAGTGCCAGTAATAATGTATTCAATACATCGCGATGACCAGGACTATTAAAATAGAATTGCGTATCGGGTGTTAACGAAAAGGGATGTTCATTGAGCCCAAAATGTTGCCGATACATAAAGCCACCTATTGTTTTCTGTAGGCATCGCCTATAGCTTTCATTTTTGATTGCGATTCTTTTAGCTGATCTTTCCAGACTTGATCATCAACCACTGTTGGCTTTAATAAAATAACCAGTTCTGTTTTACTTTTACTTTTATTTTTGGTTTTGAACAAAGAATTCAAAATGGGTACATCACCTAAAAACGGGCGTTTGCCATCTTGCCTGTTGTTGCTTTCTGTCATCAATCCACCCAACACAATCACTTGACCATTAGCCGCTTTGACAATACTGTCTGACTCGCGAACACCGCGTAACGCCAATGGCAACGAAAAATTTTCGTCACCAACAGTGAATACCTTTAATTGATCGGTTACTTCACTGACCACCGGATGAATGTGCAAAATCACTTCACCATTTTCCGCAATCTGTGGCGTGACATCCAATGATATTCCGCTGAAGAATGGCGATAATTCGATATTGGGTGTACTGGTAGTTGCCGATGAATTAGTGGTCGTGTTATTGGAAATACCAGTAATAAAATATTCATCCGATCCCACACGAATAACCGCTTTTTGATTATTTACAGTCGATACACGTGGGCTTGATAATACTTGCACACTGCCCTGGGTTTCCAATAGAGAAACCAATTTCGTGATGTCAGTGATTTGAAATAATGAAGCAAAAGTAGAGCCTATAGCCTCCCTTGATCCCACACTGGCCGTATTAAATTTTCCCGTACTATCAACGCTAATATAATTGTCTGTTATAGGCCTGAATTCATTGACAGGCGCTGTTCCATCCGTATTTAACGGAAATCCATCTGCGAGATTTTTTGCTTGGGTCACTTGTCCACTGATTTGCCCCCAATTAATTCCTGCTTCAAACCCTTCACTTAAACGGACTTCAAGAATTTTTGCTTCAAGAATGACTTGTCGCTTAATCGTTAATTCAGACTTCTCCAAAAATTCACGAACTGAACTTAATTCATGAGGAAAGGCTTTTACCACCACCATGCCAGCTTGTGGTGATACTACTACCGATCTATCTTCAATTTTCCCACCAATGATGGATGTCACTGTTTGTTCAAGCGATGCCCAAAAATCGGTTGTATTAAGAGTCTGCACTCGAGCACCGGGCGTTAAACCCTGCCCTGAATTTTTACTATTTTTATCATTGGATTCAATCATGCCCAAAAGATTGGCTGTGTCACCAGGATCTGATTGACCACCGCTCCGACTACCGCCAGTACTGTTATTGCCGGATGATTGACCACGCCCAATCATCACACTGGTATCCGATACACCTACCCTTTGTACATCCAGATAATTAATTTGAAAAACCTGAGTACGCATTTCGTTGGGGTAAATAGTATAAATGTTGTAATCCTTTTTAAATTCATAACCATAAATATCGCGTGTGACCCGCAATACTTCTTCAAGAGATACCTTTTTCAAATCCAGCGTTAATGTGCCACTGACTTCAGGGTGTACAACAATATTGACACCTGTTCCATTTACCAGCCCCAGAAAAAAATCTTTTGCTGCAACATTGTTTACTGAAACATCAAAACGCTCAACTTTAGCTGAATATTTTTCTGAATCATCTGGCTCGTTCAATAATGTCTCTGACAAGTCATTTGCTGTAGGATTTATTTTCGCTGTTTCATTGGCAACCACAGCATCCATTTCCTGCTCTGCTTTGAGTGTTTTTTCTTGTTGATTATTGCAAGCGGATAGAAAACCTATCATCAATAAACAACTACAGAAATTTAATAAGTGATCATACATTTTTCGCATATTGCAATCCCGATTGCTGAGGGAAATCATTTTTTCAACTTTGAATCGACTAATGTAAGTACACGTGTTGCATTAACCGATTGAACTGTCACTGAATTGGTTTTTATGGATACCACACGAAAACCTGAACCTTTTATTTCTTCGCCCTGACGCAGAGCTTGACCATTGATTACCGCGACCCGACGTTGATTGCTGATCAATACTGAATTGAGATTTAACGCCACTATTGGATTGTCTCGCGTAGCCACTGACTGTCCCAAAGGTGTGGTGGGATCACGCAATTTCCCAGCATCAGCAATCAACGAAGCTGACATCAGTATTAAAGAAAAGCAGAGTAGCCTAGACACCCAACAGCCCCTCCTCTGAACTCAAGGTAAAAACCCTTAACTCAATTTCGGCATCGGGATAATCAATCACTTTGTAATCCAGACTCTCCCAATAAAATTTCCAGGACAAATTTTCCAGTGATTTTATTAAAGCCAATACCCGAAAATAATCTCCCCGCAAATGCAAAACCACACCGTGTTTATAAATACCTGAACCCTGTGGTTTGGATTCCTGAACCGGCGTGGGTTGAGAAGCGGTTATATCGGGAACCAGTCCAACAGAAGACGCACCACTGGATGTTTGCACCACTGGTGTTTCAACAGCGGTTATTTGTGCCAGCATCATTTCTTGCGCAGCCAATGTTTCAATACTGATCAACTCCAGGCCTTGGGTCTGATGAAAAACACTCTCCAAAATTCTTGGCAAGTTTTCTGCAGCAACCAAACTTTGCGAAACGCCCGATAGTTTTTCTTCAACATCACGCAGAGTGATTTGTAATTGATCAATTTCTGCTTGTTTTACCTTGGCAGGGTTATTCGAAAATGCAGTAGCTAAACCAGTTAATTGATCCTGTGTAGTCTTGCGTTCATTATTTAACTGGGACAATTGTGCATTTAATTCCAAACTGCGCTTGTCATGTGGTAATTGAAACAGAAAATGCCAAATCAAAAAAACCAACGCAATCATACTCAAGCCAATTAACGCTCTTTCCCTGACAGGTTTGGCGTCTATCCATTCACATGCTTTTGCATATTGTTGTATCAAAGGACTCTCGTTGAGGCTCATGGCAATACTCCTGTTTTTAGCCCGGTTTCCTTTAAGTAGATCTGAACAGCGGACACCTGTTCGTTGAATTCTTTTATGGGTTCTGCTAACACAAACTGTAAGTAACCTGAACGATCTTTAACTGGTTCTATTTTCACTACACCAAAACTGACATTGCGAAAATCTTCTTCTGATTTTAAAGAGTGAATGTAAGCCGGTAATTTATCAGCCGAAGTCGTCTTACCTACAAATTCGACATAACTACCGCCTTGTTTGATGGAAAATATTTCCAATGAAATTTGCGGATTGGATTGTCTGGCCATAGCTTCCAACTGCGCAGAAAACCCTTGGTCATTGCCCAAACGCTGATAGGAAATTAATTGCAATAATTGTGTCCGTCTGGCAATTTCATTTTTAATTTTAAAAATTTGATTATCCAGATCAACAATATTGACCTGTGTTTTTGATGTGGCAAATTCTTGCAAGCGGGTTTTCATAGTTTGTGCTTGCAAACTGTCCAGTTCAATATTTTTTTCCATTTTTTTATTATCACTATAAGTTTTTATAGTCACTGCAGTTAACAATATGATCGTAGCAAGCAAAAGCCATAAAATTTGCGAGGATCTGAAAGGTTCCCGATTAGGCTGAAATTCAGGAAGATAAAAATTAATTTGCTGCATACTAATTTGCCTCTTCCTGTCTTAACGCAGCACCAATAGCGTTAGCGCAAAGTGGCAATATGGCAGCTTGTGAAGCTTCCTTAAGTTGAATTTTCTCTTCCAGTGGAAGAAGCTGGATCGGTGTTGAAAAACTGTTGCGTATTGTGGGTGTCAGTTTATCTTCCGTGACATTTTCACCACAAAGGTAAATTTGTGACGGCGGCACCTGACGCATTTGCCGTTCAAAATAATCCAATGAGCGCTGCACTTCCAAAATTAAATTTTCCGCCGGTAAGTCATCCAACAAACCCGCGTTATAAGGCAAATTGAATTGCCGTGACAAATAAAGATTATTGTCACGCACTATGATCAAACTACCGCTGCCTTGGCTCAATCTCACCAATGCCACACCACGCTTGCCATCTTCCGCGCAAAAATGAACCAGGTTTCGCAAAGCCAACTCGGGAATATCGATTGATAGTAAATTTAATTTCAAACTGCGGGCATGACTGGTCAGATTTTCAATAATGGATCGTTGAGCCGCAACGGCATAAGCCATACGGCTTGATCCACGAACACTATCTTCAGGTAAAAAAAATCCTTGCACTACGGCCTGTTGAATCGGAAATTGAATTAAATCCTTGATACGCCATCGCAAGGCTTCTGCCAATTCTTCTTCAGGAACCTTGGGTGCTTCACCTAATACAATTTGATAGGAACCACTGGTTAATACAAAATGACAAGGGAGATTTTGCAAACGCATTTTGGCAAGACGACTTCGCAGCTCATCAACAGGATTTTCCTTGCTGGCAACAGGAATAAATTCGGCGTGCTGACACACAATATGCTCTTTATTTCGCAACAAATGAACCCAAGCGACGCCCGTTGCGGCGAACTCAATACCTAACAGGGCACCATGTCGCTTTGATCGAGGCAATAAACTTTTTAGTGATGCAGCAAAATTTTTCACTCTGGCCTCAAATAAAAGACTCGGAGACTTAATAACTCTTGCTTATAATTAAGCATTAATAGATAACCATCGTCTGTAGATATAGACCACAAAGTGACTTTGCGCCAATGTTTCATATTGTTTTGTTTGAACCGGAAATCCCGCCAAATACTGGCAATATCATTCGTTTAGCCGCGAATACTGGTTGCCAATTGCATTTAATTGAACCTCTGGGGTTTTCGCTGGATGAAAAAAATGTAACTCGTGCCGGCATGGATTACATGGAAGTCCAAGCGGTAAAAATTCACCGCAATTGGCAAGCCTTTATAGAAAGTGAAAACCCCAATCGCTGGTTTGCACTCAGCACCAAAGGTAAACAATGCCATAGCGAGGTCAGTTTTCAATCGGGTGACTATTTAGTCTTCGGCCCCGAAAGTCGCGGCCTCCCACAAGACATAAGAGAGTCGCTCCCCTCAGACCGAATCCTGCGCCTGCCGATGGTTGGTAATAGTAGAAGCATGAATCTG
>CAZICR010000061.1:0-11409 GCA_964537795.1 uncultured Cellvibrionaceae bacterium
ACAGGAGTTGTCCCACTTGATTGAATCTTATCACTCCGGTTTGGTGCCTTTGGTTGTACCTCTCACGTTACTCAAGCATCATTTATTAAAACTCGACAATCCTTATTTAAAAACACAAACCTTCTGGTCACCACATCCTGAAAATTTGGGTTTGCGTAATCATATAGTTGCGAATTTATGACTGAGATAAAACAAGACGAATTTCTACCGATTCGTGAAATCTCGCGATTGACGGGAATCAACACTGTTACCTTGCGTGCCTGGGAAAGACGTTACGGTCTATTAAAACCGCAAAGAACCGAAAAAGGTCACAGGCTCTATACGCAAGACGATGTGCAACGCATTCAGCAAGTGCAGTATTGGTTAAATAAAGGTTTGGCGATTAGTAAGGTCAATGAATTAGTGCAACGCACCAGTCAGGCAGAGGTCATTGAAATAGATTCAATCTGGGACGAATTAAAAAATGATTTGTATTTGTATGCCTTGGAAATGAATCGAAAACAGCTGGATAAAGAACTGGAAAGATTATTTTCTGAATATCCGGTGGAGTTATTAGCCGATAATCTGATTTTGCCATTAATCAATCAATTAAGAACAGACCAGTTTCCACACGCATCAGTACAAGGTTTTTTTCTTTCAATATTGGAAGAACAATTGTGTCGCATGCAGTATCGACAACGGCAAACCTCAAAAGGTAAAAAAATATTGGTGATGATGGCATCGCCCACTGAAGAAAAGGCTATGGCGCTGTTATTGAATTATGGCCTGTTGATTAATGGGTTTAAGTCCGAAGCGATTCCTTATATCGACAATCATGAATTAGCTTATGCCATGAATAAATTACAACCTGATTATCTGTGTTTATTGGGCTATTACCAGCTTGACGAAAATCGTTTGCTATCACAAGTGAATCACTTGAGGGAATCCAAAACACCATTAGTTTTATTGGGTGCCTTGGCAGAATATATGAAAATTTCAGTCTCTGAATATGTCGAAACTAATATTCTATTAGCCAATTGTTTTCAGGATTTGTTACAAAGTTTAATGCAGGACCCGGAGGGAGCACATCATGCCGAATAATCTCTTGAATCAGTTACGCAGTGTCTATATCCAATTTAATCAGAAAACGCTTTCACAATTGCCCGAAATTTATGCTGATGATATTCAATTTCGCGATCCATTCCATGCGATTAATGGCTTGTCTGGATTAACCCTTTATTTTGAATCCATGATGAAGGATTTGATTGAATGTCGTTTTGAATTTCATCACTCGGTGGAACTGCCGACAGAAGCAGTACTCTTTTGGACCATGCATTATCGTCACAAAAAAATTGCAGGCGGAAAGTTACTGGAAATATCCGGTTCCAGTCATTTGAAATTTAATGACAAAATTGTTTTCCATCGCGATTATTTTGATGCAGGCGCAATGCTTTATGAACACTTGCCACTGGTTGGTGGCATTATAGGTTTTATCAAAAGGAGAATGAGCCAGTGACAGCTATAGTTTGGTTTCGACATGATTTGCGCGTTGCCGATAACCCTGCGTTAGTAAAAGCCTGTGACTTAAAAGAGGAGGTAGTCGCTGTCTTTATCCATTGCCAATCCTGGGTAAAAAAACACCAGATTGCGCCCATTCAAATGGATTTTATTCGTCGTCATTTAATTCTGCTGCGTCAATCTTTATTAGAAAGAAATATCCCGTTAAAAGTCTACTCTGTTAAAAAATCGGTGGATATCCCCAAATTGCTGTTAAAGATTGTCGGTGAATATCAAGCAGATCATTTATTTTTTAATGCAGAGTATCCGATAGATGAGCTTGAGCGTGATTTGGAGGTTAGTCGCCTGCTTTCAGCCGAATCCATTCAAGTTAAACGCTGTCATGATCGCGTGATTATTCCACCTGGAATGATAGTGAACGGGCAGGGTGAACCTTACAAAGTGTTTACCGCATTTAAAAATAAATGGCTGCAAACC
Source organism: uncultured Cellvibrionaceae bacterium (assembly GCA_964537795.1). Classification (GTDB taxonomy): domain Bacteria; phylum Pseudomonadota; class Gammaproteobacteria; order Pseudomonadales; family Cellvibrionaceae; genus Cellvibrio. Next base: position 1,975 of record CAZICR010000061.1, read on the forward strand.
ATCATGCCTCTGACATCCACCGGGCAAGCGATGCAGCCATTGCCTGCGCCCAAAAAATTACCTGGCTTGATTGTTGAACCTGACGCAGCAGATACAATCGACAAGCTCTTTAAAAAGACAGACTTGAGGGATTCATCTGTGTGGCAAACGGGTGAAAAAATTGCACATAAAAAATTAATGCAATTTATTGAAAATAATATTACGGACTACAAAACCAATCGGGATTTTCCCGCAGTTGATGGAACTTCTGGATTGTCACCTTATTTGGCATTGGGTGTTATTTCACCGAGGCAAGCGATTCATCAAGTATTGCAATTCACTCGGGGTGAATGGGACGGAAAAAATACCGGAGCCAGTTGTTGGATCAGTGAAATTATCTGGCGAGAATTTTATCAACATATTGTGGTGAGTTTTCCGCATGTTTGTAAGCGGCAACCTATGCAGGCTTATACAGAGGCTTTCCCCTGGAAATCGGATAGACATTTATTCAATGCCTGGTGTGAAGGCAAGACCGGTATTCCAATTGTTGATGCATCGATGCGTCAATTATTAGCCACAGGATGGATGCACAATCGTCTACGCATGGTTGTTGCCATGTTTTTAACGAAGAATTGTCAAATCGATTGGCGATTGGGTGAAGCATTTTTTATGCAACATTTAATTGATGGTGATTTTGCAGCCAATAATGGTGGTTGGCAGTGGAGTGCATCTACAGGAACGGATGCGGCACCATATTTCCGGATTTTTAATCCTGTCAGTCAATCAGAGAAATTTGATCCGGATGGAAAGTTTATTCGTTATTGGTTACCGGAATTAGCCGATTTATCGGCGAAAGAAATTCATTTGCCAAAAACTGTAAAAAATTATCCTGAACCTGTCGTGGATCTGGGTGAAAGCCGTAAATCAACTATTGCTTTATTTTCGGCGATTCAATCCAACAAATGAAAGAGTCCTTGCCATTTAATCAACATGAGTGCGGTATATGAATAGAGTCTTAAATATTCTTATCACAGGTGCATCATCCGGCATTGGATTGTCGCTTGCACAAGAATATATCAAACAGGGACATAAAGTATTTGCTTTGGCGAGATCGGAAGAAAAGTTGGCTGCATTACAATCACAGCATCCCGAGCAAGTGATCCCCCTGGTTGCAGATATATCGGCACTTGATCAGGTAACTACAGTAAAAAATCAACTCATTGAAAAAACAGACTATTTGGATCTACTAATTTTGAATGCAGGTACCTGCGAATATATTGATGCGAAAAAATTTTCGCGCGCTTCATTTAATACTGTTGATAAAGTCAATTGGAAGGGCAACCTTAATTGTCTGGAAGTTTTTTTGCCGGTGTTGCTAGCTGCAAAACAATATTCACGAGATCCCCATTTGGTTGGTATTTCCAGTCTTGCTGCAATTCTGCCTTTACCGCGATCTGAAGCTTATGGTGCCAGTAAAGTCGCTTTAGAATACTTGTTAAAAAGTTTGCAAGTGGATCTTTATAGTCAAGGTTTAAAAGTGACTATTGTTCGTCCCGGTTTTGTTGACACACCCTTAACGCGTGTAAATGATTTTGATATGCCATTCATAACCTCCAGCGAAAAAGCAGCTAATCTTATTGTTAAAGGTATAGCCGCTCAAAAGCATATGATTCAGTTTCCAGCAACTTTAGTTGCGGTGATGAGACTGATTGCTTTATTGCCTTTTGCATTACAAAAGCGAATTTTACAAAAAGTGGTGAGGAAATAGGCATGAGTCGGCAACAAAAAATTGCAGTTATTGGTTCAGGGATCAGTGGATTGGTGGCCGCACATTATTTATCAAAACAACATCAGGTTTTTGTTTATGAGGCAGCAGCTGAAATTGGTGGGCATACAGCTACTAAACAAGTTGAGGTAGATGGAAAAGAATATGCCATAGATACGGGTTTCATTGTATTTAACGATAGAACCTATCCCAATTTTATAAAATTACTCACTGAGTTGAATGTGGATTATCAAAAAACCGAGATGGGTTTCAGTGTCACTTGTCAAAACAGCGGAATTGAGTATGCGGGTACTTCGCTAGGAGGATTATTTGCGCAAAAGAAGAATTTTTTTAATGGAAAATTTTGGCGCATGATGCGCGAGATTATTAAGTTTAATAAGTGTTGCACGCAGCTTTATGAAAATGGTCGAATTGATGAGCAATTAACTCTTGGTGATTATTTAACTCAACAAGGCTATTCTGATTTTTTCAGAGATCTTTATATATTGCCTATGGTATCGGCAATCTGGTCTTCAGGTAATCAGACTGCGGCGCAAATGCCTATGAGGTTTTTTGTCAGGTTTTTCCATAATCACGGGTTGTTAACCATTTTCAATCAGCCTCAGTGGTACACAATCAAGGGGGGTTCCAAGTCCTATCTTAAACCGCTAACACAAGCTTTTGCCGATCATATTTTCTGTGCAACACCAGTGCGTTCAATCCGTCGCTATGAAGATAAAGTTGTAATCAATACAGATACAAGGGGAGAAGAATCTTACGATCAGGTGATCCTGGCTTGTCACAGTGATCAAGCATTGAGTTTGCTGGCTGATCCAACTTTTGATGAGCAACGTATCCTTTCGGCGATCCCTTATGTTGCGAATGAGGTTTGTCTGCACAGGGATATTAATTTATTACCCAAGTCCAGGTCTGCCTGGGCGAGTTGGAATTATCTGAACCTTCAATCTCATCAAATGGCTGATAGAACTGCTTTGACTTACAACATGAATATTCTGCAGAACATTTCTTCATCGCACAGTTTTTGTGTCAGTGTTAATGCAAATCCATTGATTAATCCAAATTTGGTGATGGGACAATATCAATACAGTCATCCGGTATTTACACCTGCGTCAGTTGCTGCGCAAGCACTCTGGGCAGAAATCAGCGGCATCAATCGCACGCATTATTGCGGTGCATACTGGCGAAATGGTTTTCATGAAGATGGCGTAATGTCTGGATTACGAGTGGCAGAAATGATGTTAGGTAAATCAACATGAATGGCACATTAAATAGTGCAATCTATTCAGGAAAATTACGGCATAGACGATTTTTTCCGAAATCGCATGAATTTACTTATGACGCTTGTATGTTTTATTTGGATTTAGAAGAAGTACCCAAACTTTTTACGCAGAATAAATTTTGGTCTTTTAATCGATTTAATTTGGGATGGTTTAATCGTAAAGATTATTTTGGTGATCCATCAATACCACTTGACCAAGCTGTGAGACATTATGTTAAACATCAGGTAGGTTATTGTCCGGAAGGTTCCATCCGTCTATTAACTCAACTTCGTGTGTGGGGATTTTGTTTCAATCCTGTTAGTCTTTATTTTATTTTTGATACAGATGTTGATGTCCCGAAATATATATTGGCGGAAGTGAATAATACTCCATGGAATCAGCGTCATGCTTATCTGTTGGCTTGTGACGAAAAAGGAAAAATTAACACAGAATTTAATAAGGAGTTTCATGTATCTCCCTTTAACCCGATTGATATGCAATATCACTGGGTTAGTACAGTACCGGGTGAGCAGTTAGTCGTACATATGGAAAATCTCCAAAAGTCTGCTGAGACTTTAACCCGACATATGGATGCGACACTGACATTAAAACGAGAACAATGGTCAGCCAAGCGATTGAACAATATAGTTTGGACAATGCCTTGGCTAGCAATCAAAATTCCGGTAGCTATTTATTGGCAAGCGCTTCGCTTATTGATTAAGCGTGTTCCTGTATACGCCCATAGTTCATCACCAAAATCCTTAACCAGTCACACTAAATCCCTTAGAGGAGCCGCCAAATGAAATCACATTCTATTGCAACTATTTCTGCACATAGAGCTTCTGTGTTTAGTTTTTCCCAGATGATTTCAAAAAAATTATTACTGTCCAATTTGGCTAAATTGAAATCGGGCTGTTTAACATTAATCGATGGCGATGAGCAATATTTTTTGGGTGAAGAACCATCGGCCACCCGGTTTAAGGCAGAGATCATTGTGAATGCACCGGAATTTTATACGGATGTGGTATTTGCAGGCAGTATCGGCGGTGGTGAATCTTATATGAGTGGTCATTGGGATTCCCCTGATGTGACTCAGGTAGTACGTTTGTTTTCAAAAAATATCGATTTTTTGAATAAAATGGACAATAACCAATCCTGGTTGAGCAAGCAGTCTCTCAAACTATTTCATTGGTTTAATCGCAATACTCGCGATGGGTCACGCAAAAACATTTCCGCTCATTATGATCTTGGCAATGATTTTTTCTCACTGTTTTTAGATAGCACCATGATGTATTCATCAGCAATTTATCCAACTGCCAAAAGCAGTTTAAGTGAAGCATCTGTCTATAAATTAAAAGTCATTTGCGAAAAGCTGGAGTTGTCTGAACAAGATCATTTGCTGGAAATCGGTACCGGTTGGGGTGGCATGGCAATCTATGCAGCTAAGCATTACGGCTGTAAAGTCACGACTACGACTATTTCTAAAGAACAAAGAGATTTTGCAATCAAACAAATTGAAGCGGAAAATCTTACCGATAAAATCACAGTTCTGTTTGACGATTACCGAGATTTAAAAGGTCAATTTAGCAAACTGGTTTCTATTGAGATGATCGAGGCTGTAGGTCATGAACACTTGCGTGACTATTTTCGCGTTTGTTCCAGCTTGTTAAAACCTGATGGGTTGATGCTGTTACAATCCATTACCATTCCTGATCAGCGTTATGAGCAGGCTAAAAAATCGGTCGACTTTATTCAGCGTTATATATTCCCCGGTGGGTGTTTGCCTTCTTTGTCTGTAATGCAACAAGCCATTGCTCAGGAAACTGACATGCAGACCTTAGCGATTGACGAGATAGGTGAAGACTATGCGCAAACACTGTTTCATTGGCGAGAATCTTTTATAGCTAAACTGGATCAAGTAAAAAAACAAGGGTTTGACCAACGTTTTATGCGCATGTGGGAATATTATTTGTGCTATTGCGAAGGCGGTTTTCGTGAAAGAGTTATAGGTACAGCACAAGTGTTGTTGGCAAAGCCGGAATACAGAAATAAAAAATGGCAATAAATTCCCGTTACTTTTTTTGGATTAATTTAGTTCTCTTCCAGCTAGGCTGGCTTGCTGCAATTTTAGGCGGAAACTTAGCAGCAGTTATGTTTATTCTGCCAGTGATAGGCTGGCATTTTTTTTATAGTCATTGCAAAAAAGAAGACGCTCTCGCAACGTTCATTTGTGTGTTGCTGGGAATCGGGCATGATAGCGTTTTAATAAATTTCAATTTTCTAACTATCCCCGGATATTCGGCATTTCCGCCCCTTTGGTTAATATTGCTTTGGGCTTTATTGGGCATTACATTGAATCACTCATTGAAATGGATTTATGAACGCCCTTTGATTTCAGCTGTCTCAGGAGCGATTGCGGCTCCTTTGAGCTATTTAGCCGGAGTTAAGCTTTCTGATGCAGAATGGGCTGGTTCATTACCACAGATCATTTTTATAATAGCGGCCATGTGGATTTTTTTATTACCGCTGCACAGGTTTCTATTGTTGAGGTTAAAACATTATGTATAAAACTGGCTTTTGGTCTAACAGGTTGCATATTACACATTGGCTGAGTTTTTTATTATTGACTATTTCCTGCCAGCTTGTGGCTCAGGACACTCAATATGTGACTACCGGAACGGCTTATAGTTTGGATAAGAATCAGGTTATCTACCGTGAAGCCTATACAGCTATCAATGATATAGGTGAAGTTCAAGTGGATTATATTGATCCACAGGGGAAAAAATTTGCAACTAAAACCTTGGTATTTCAAGGTGAACCCTATCAGCCAACATTTGTTATGCAAGATTTTCGTGATAATGAAACTATTTCGGTTCAATTTGAAAAAGCAAGATTGGTTATGCGTCATAAAGATAACAACGGTCCGCGCCAAAAAATTATTCTTGAACATGCAGGCATGGTAATAGATGCAGGTTTTGATTCTTACATACAATTAAAATGGGACGATTTATTGAAAGGAAAAATTCTGAAATTTGAGTTCGCTTTGCCGACAAAATTAAGCAGTATTACGTTGGAGGTAGAAAAAATCGCGCCTAATTTGTCACCTGCATATAACAAGGAATATGGCGATTCCTGGGTTTATTTCCGTTTGCAGCCTGCTAAAAAATGGATCTCGGTTTTCGCCGATCCTATACATCTCGCTTACGACCCTAACGGGAAATACTTGATGCGCTTTTATGGCCGCTCAAATCTGGATGACGCAAGAGGTATCCCACAAGATGTGCTTATTGAGTATGAGTATTTTTAAGTTTTCTTGTGTTGTAATGATTGTGTATTATAATGTGTGGGCACATGTGTGAACTGGAGGCGTTATGGCAAGCAATCTTTCTATTGATACCCGTCTTTTGGATGAAGCCCTTTCAATTAGTGGCTTATCCACAAAAAAAGATACTGTAAATCAGGCACTTATGGAATTTATTCAGCGCCGCAAGCAACAAGAAGTTACATCGTTATTTGGTCGATTGCCTCAAGATGAAGGTTATGATTACAAAAAGGGACGACAATGAAGGGAATATTGGTTGATACCTGTGTTTGGTCTTTGGCGCTTAGAGGCACAGTGCCGAAAGAGAAGCTGATAGCGGAACAACTTTCTCAGTTAATTGATGATTATCAAGTCAGAATTATTGGCCCTATTAGACAAGAACTTTTATCTGGCTATTCGGATAAAAAGAGTTTTGAAAAATTACGAAAACAATTATCTTATTTCCCTAATGAGATAGTGATGGACGCTGATTACGAAGCTGCTGCAGAATATTCAAATTTTTGTCGTGTAAAAGGTGTTCAAGGATCGCATATTGATTTTTTAATTTGTGCTGTTGCAGTAAGAGCTAGCTACAAAATATTTACCACTGATAAAGATTTCAAAAACTATTCAAAGCATTTACCTGTTTCCCTTTACGAATATTAATTTATTTCATCCAACGATGTTCACGGTTTTGTGCTTCAATCCAGTCAACTAAGGTTTTCCAATCAGCATTGTCACTGGTGTGAGTTTGTTGTGTGTAATTGATAATGCCTTTGCCTTCTGCGTAGGCTTTTACATAATTTTGTGTGTCGCGAAGTTTTGCGGGGTAAGGAATGCGTAAACTTTCCAAAAATCGTTGCAAGCTTGCCCAGGAATTGGTTTGTTGTTTGATGCGATTGGCAATCACACCAATTGGGCGACGTTTACGGCGCATATTTTGTGTTAGCAACAAGTCACCAATAAATCGCGCACTGGCACGTATATCCATTTCGGATGACATCACCGGTATCAAAATAAGATCGTGATTACTGACTATGTCATCCAGTGCCATTCCGCTTAATCCAGGTGGTGCGTCGGTAATTAACCATTTGGTGGATTTGGGAGCGCGAAGTTGGAAGCTCATTGTGGTGCGCAAAGTTGAATCGATTTTAAAACCATAAATCTCTGGTAATTCCGGCGAACGCTGCCGAACCCAATACTCTGACGACCCTTGTGGATCAGCGTCCAACAAAGCTGTTGTATCGCCTCTCTGTGCAAACCATGAAGCAAGGTTGGTACTGACGGTTGTTTTGCCTGAGCCTCCCTTGCCATTAATAACCAAAATGCGACAGGCATTTAACGCCTGAACGGAAATCAGCGGCTCGCCATGGCGTTTGGATTTGAGGGTATCCATAGAGGAATTGTCATTTTTGATTCATCAGGAACAGAGTATAGCAAAAGATAAAAATGCGACATTTTTTTATTAATTTTATTACTCTTCGAATTCAGATCTTTTAGCAGATTTTTTAATTCGACTCAAAAAAACCATGCGGTGTTTTACCTTCCAGTGCATAAGCAAATGCAATGATGTAAGCAACAGCGGTATAGAGGTTTTCGGGGATTTCCTGATCGAGTTCGAGGGTAACCAATAAATCAACCAGGGCTTTGTTGTCACAGAGAGGTATTTGATGGGCTTGGGCAATGGCAATAATTTCATCAGCAATCGCGCCGCTACCTTTAGCGGTAATTTGCGGCGCTTGTTTGCCGTCGTAAAAGAGCGCAACGGCTTTGCTGATATCAGGTTTTTCAGCCATTGTTACTGTGAATAACGCGATAAAAAATCACCGAATTTATGAATGGCTTTTTTCAAATCATCTTCACGTGGTAAAAATACAACGCGGAAGTGATCGCGGTCGGGCCAGTTAAATGCGGTGCCTTGAACGATCAATACTTTTTCCTGAATTAAAAAATCCAACACCATTTGTTGATCGTCTTTAATCGGATATTTCTTTAAATCGATTTTTGGAAATAAATACAAAGCACCTTTGGGTTTTACGCAAGACAACCCGGGAATGGATTCAAGCGCTTTCATAGCGGCATCGCGCTGGTCGCGTAAACGGCCGCCAGGAATAATCAATTCATTAATACTTTGATAACCACCCAGTGCCGTTTGTACCGCATACATAGCCGGGACATTGGCACACAACCGCATTGAAGCCAACATTTCCAAACCTTCAATGTAGTTTTTTGCGCGATGTTTAGCGCCGCTAATTACCATCCAGCCAGAGCGAAAACCGGCAAGGCGATAAGCTTTGGATAAACCATTGAAACTAACACACAACACATCCTGCGCAAGTCGTCCCATTGGATGAAATTCAGCATCGTCATATAAAATTTTGCTGTAAATCTCGTCAGCAAAAATAATTAAATTATGATCGCGCGCCAACTTAACCAAGGCTTCCAAAATATCCTTGCTGTAAACAGAACCGGTGGGGTTGTTTGGATTGATAACCACTATGCCACGAGTTTTATCAGTAATTTTACTTTTGATGTCTTCCAGATCAGGAAACCAATCAGATTGCTCGTCACACAAATAATGACGCGCTTTACCACCTGCAAGATTTACAGCAGCGGTCCATAAAGGATAATCAGGTGCGGGTACCAGAATTTCATCGCCATTGTTGAGCAAAGCTTGCATTGCCATCACAATTAATTCACTGGCGCCATTACCCAGAAAAATATCTTCAAGTTCAACATTAGGGATGCCCAGTTCCTGGCATTCATGCATGATCGCTTTGCGTGCGGCAAATAGGCCCTTGGATGCGGTATAACCCTCGGCATTGGGAAGGTTGCGGATAACGTCCTGAATGATTTCGTCAGGTGCGGCAAAACCGAAAGGTGCAGGGTTGCCAATATTCAATTTAAGAATACGATGGCCTTCTTCTTCGAGGCGGTAAGCGTGCTCCAATACCGGGCCGCGTATGTCATAACAAACTCCACTGAGCTTGTCGGATTTCTTAATCGGGTTCATTACAGTAAACTGCCTTAACTCTGAAAAGCGATGATCGGAAGAGCTCGAATAATCGAACCTAAATGGTTGATCTGTCAAGAAAAATATAGGGTAGGTT
>CAZICR010000062.1:0-11353 GCA_964537795.1 uncultured Cellvibrionaceae bacterium
TATTTAAAAGTCAGCGTGATGGAAAACTTCAGAAAACGACCAAAAATATCAAATGTTTGTTTTATTAAAACTTTCGTTTTTGAATAAAAGTTATAACTATTGTTCATAAAAAAATTGGCCCCTAAAAAACTGTATAAAGCAATATATGTATTTAAATACATAACAAGGTTTATTTTTTCTCTACCCTCTGAGTTGATGGAAGAAATACTTGCATCAAGTTCTAATGAAGACGCATTTTTTAAATAGAATCCTTTTTTTAGAAATGAACGAAGTATTTTAATTAATTCAACTTTTTTCATTATTCCGGCCTGTGTGGCTTTTCCAAATAGAGTTTACTTTGCATTTCCAACAATCGACTGACAGTACGCTGGAACTCAAATACCAGTCTCTGTCCGGAATAAATTTCATCGAGTTTTTTTTCTGAAGATAAAACCAGTTTGACTTGCCGATCATAAAACTCGTCAACCAAATTAATAAAGCGACGCGCCTGATCTTCCTTTTTGGTGGTCAACTCGGGGATATTACTAATGATTACCGTGTGATATTCACGTGCTAACTCAATATAGTCATTTTGTGATCTGGGGCCATCGCACAAATTTACAAAATCAAACCAGACTATATCCTCAGATTCAAACCGCGCCTGAATTATTCTTCCTTCAATTTCCAGATCAACTTGCTTTTTTACATGAGCGTGCAAGGGTAAAAGAGTTTCGAAACAAAGTGCCAATGACTCCTCTGTTTTTTCACCCAAAGGCGAATGAAAAAGTTGCGCCTGCTCAAGGCTGCGCAAACGATAATCGGTGCCCCCGTCTACATTAACAACTTCTGTATATCGTTTTATCAATTCAATTGCGGGTAAAAACCTTTCACGTTGCAAGCCATCTTTATAAAGATTGTCCGGAACAATATTGGATGTAGCAACCAATGTCATACCTCTGGCAAATAACGCTTGCATCAAAGTGCCCAGTATCATGGCATCCGTAATATCCGATACAAAAAACTCATCAAAACAAATAACCCTGGCTTCAGCACGAATGGTATCCGCTACTTTTTCCAAAGGATTTTTTTCTCCGGCCAAACGTTTTAATTCTGCATGAACGCGCCGCATAAACCGATGAAAATGCATACGCATTTTGTCGGTGAAAGGTAAGCTTTCATAAAAATTATCCATTAAATAGGTTTTTCCTCGCCCAACTCCTCCCCAAAAATAAAGCCCCCGAACAGGCTCGGATGAAGCGGAAAATTGTTTTTTAATCCAGCGTTGTAAAGGAGAGGCTTGTTGCTCCCGCAGTCGGGCTTGTACTAATTTTTCATATAGATTTTGTAACTGCATCACGGCATTTGCTTGTGAGGAATCCGCACGAAATTCCGGCCTTTGCAAATCTTCCTGATAACGTTGTGAAGGTGACAACTGCATAACAGCCCTTATAGTTCAGACGCAAACTGCGTCAGCAAGTGTTGACTGAGATCAGACTTGATTTGACTGAGGTAGCCGTGAAAAAAATGTGTCGCCTCAGGATATAGTATCAGGTGATGTGGGGACTTAAGTTGGCCAACCCAATTCACTACACCCTGCGAATTAACACGTTCATCCTGATCACCTTGTATCACACACAGTGGAACAGGAAATATTCCATCACGGTCGTATTCATAACGTTCAATAGGTGGCGCCACAAGTGTTAAATGTTGTAGCCGCGAAACCAAATAACTTGCGCGCGCCGCAATCGAAGAACCAAATGAAAAACCGGCCAAAAGCAAATCAAATTCATTAAATTCTTCGATAACCCAGTTAACTACAGCGATCAAGTCTTCATACTCGCCTTTTCCTTGCGCAAACTCACCTTCACTTTTGCCAATGCCACGAAAATTAAATCGCACTACATGAATACCCAGATCGCGATAAGTGCGCATCAAGCTAGTGACTACCTTGTTATCCATTGTGCCACCTTGTTGTGGATGTGGATGACAAATCACCGCGACTTTTTTTTGATCAAACAAACGACCTGATTCCAGACCGGCATGTCCATAGGCATGAATTTGTCCAACTGGTCCTAAAATAAAAAAATCTTTTTCGAAATCTTTCATAAAATCCGCTAGAGTAAAAGTGTCATCAAGGCTTTATAATCGCCGATAGTAATTTGATAGGAGATTTTCCGTGTTTTCATTCAGCGCCCTTTTTGTTACCGGTTTATTCAGCCTTCTGGCTGGAGCTGCATTAGGAGCATTTGGCCTCTACTACGCCCGTGCTCATCTGATGGGACGCGGTATAGAACAGCGATTGCATCAAGCAGAATCCGAACTGAAAATTTACCAACGTGAAGTAGCCGAGCATTTTGCCCATACTTCTCAATTGGTCAATAACTTAACGCATGCCTATCGAGAAGTGAATGAACATTTGGCCAATGGTGCGCTGACATTAGCCACACCTGCTATCAGCCAACAAATTCTGGATGCTGCCGGTGGTAATGCCAAAGCCAGTTTGCGTGAACAACCTCTGGAACCTCCTCGTGATTGGGCTCCTTCAAAAGGCACATTAAGTCACGACTACGGTCTGCGCGATGAGGATCAGACTCCATCGCACCAGCATTTTCGTCCGACAGAATCAGCGGATGATTATGACTTTGATGGCAAAGCCAGCCGTTACTAATGAATCGTCTGCTGCAGTTTCTTGCATGGCCAACTGCAATCGGTGTGATTATCGCGCTCTTGTCCATGCTTGCATTTCCCGGATTAAGAATTTCACAACCTGAATCTTCGAATGCCCCTGGCGTTGTATCCTACGCAACTGCAGTTAGCCGCGCAGCCCCGGCAGTAGTAAATATTTATACCGAAAAACAATTAGCCAATAACCTCACTCCTTATTATCGCCGTTTTAACAATTCATCTGACAGCCCACAAAAAACATTGGGATCCGGTGTCATAGTGGATTCCAGTGGTTTGATTCTGACCAACAATCACGTTATCAATAGTGCCGATAGAATTTTGGTTTTACTGAATGACGGTCGTTACACCTCTGCAGAACTCTTGGGTGTTGATAAAAATAATGATTTGGCCGTTTTGAAAATCAGCATGGATAAACTGACAGCCATAGACATAGGCCATTCTGACAAGGCACGTGTTGGCGATGTGGTACTGGCAATTGGCAATCCTCTGGGTGTTGGCCAAAGTGTCAGTCAGGGGATTATCAGTGCAACACGACGCTGGAATTTGGGTATCAATAATGCCGAAAATTTTATCCAGACAGATGCAGCTATTAATCCCGGCAACTCTGGCGGCGCCTTGGTAGATGCCCATGGCCGTTTAATTGGCATCAACACAGCGGCTCTCGATGAAACCACTTCTGTTGGAATCAGTTTTGCTGTGCCTGTGGATACCGCGATGAAATCCTTGCAGCAAATTGTACAATTTGGTGAAGTAAGACGCGGCTGGTTGGGCGTGTCCGCCGATTGGATTATCGACAATGAATCACGCTTGTTGGGTTTGATGATACTCGACGTAGAAAAATCAGGGCCCGCCGATAAAGCAGGTATTCGTCAGGGTGACATACTGACCCATATGAACGGGCAACCCATGATCAATGAAGGCATAGTCGCCAATCAGTTAGCCAATTTGCAACCTGGCGACAAAGTTGCGTTTAAAGTCATGCGAGGCAATACCAGCATTGAAATTACCGCGACCGCGGAATTCCCTCCAAGCTCTCGTACCGAGACTTGATTACTCTTTGATTCTATATTCCGCCGAACGCGCATGAGCTTCAAGCTGTTCACCACGCGCTAACACTGAAGCCGTTTTCGACAAACTCGATGCACCTTTTTCCGAACAAAAAATAATGGAACTGCGCTTTTGGAAATCATACACCCCCAAAGGCGATGAAAAACGCGCAGTACCTGATGTGGGCAATACGTGATTTGGACCCGCGCAATAATCACCCAAAGCTTCAGGTGTGTGGCGGCCCATAAAAATTGCACCGGCATGACGAATTTGTGATAAGTAAATTTCCGGATCCGCAACCGACAATTCCAGATGTTCCGGTGCAATCCGATTGCTCACCGCAATCGCTTCCTGCATATCTTTCACTTTAATTAACGCACCACGATTTTTTAATGACACAGACGCGATCGCTTCGCGCGAAAGCGTTGGCAGCAAACGTTCAATAGCTGCTTCAACCTGATCAAGATAATTTGCATCGGCGCACAACAAAATCGATTGTGCTTGCTCATCGTGTTCGGCTTGACTGAATAAATCCATCGCAATCCAATCAGGATCCGTTTTACCGTCGCAAATAATCAAAATTTCAGAAGGCCCAGCGATCATATCTATCGCCACTTGCCCAAACACAGCACGTTTTGCTGTGGCGACATAAATATTTCCCGGCCCCACAATTTTATCGACTTTGTGAATAGTTTCTGTTCCATAAGCCAAAGCCGCGACCGCTTGCGCACCGCCAATGGTAACCACTTGATCAACACCGGCAATCGCTGCAGCGGCTAAAACCATAGGACTAATTTCACTATCCGGCGCTGGCACCACCATAGTGAGATGATCAACACCCGCGACTTTTGCAGGAATTGCATTCATCAACACAGACGAAGGATATGAAGCTTTACCACCGGGAACATAAAGCCCTACTCGTTCCATTGCCGAAATTTGTTGGCCCAACACAGTGCCATCAGCTTCGGTATAACGCCAGGAAGATTGCAATTGATGCTGGTGATAATCGCGAATGCGTTGCGCCGCAATCATCAAAGCATTTTTTTGCTCACTGGAAATTTTTGTCAGTGATTGATCAAGCTCCGTTTTGCTGACAATTAATTCAGCCATTGACTGCACCTGACGACGATCAAATTTATTGGTGTATTCCAACACCGCAACATCGCCACGCGTTTTCACTTGTTGCAAAATATCTTCAACGACATCGGCAACGCGTTTATCACTGACAGATTCCCAAGCCAACAATTTATTTAATTGCGAATCAAAATCGGTTTGGGTAGTGCTGAGACGATTAATCTTCATTAAACATTTACCACTTGTTTGGAAATCACTTCCGCGATTGGATCAATAATCGATTGAATTGCGTTGTGTTTCATTTTCATTGAGGCTTTGTTGACGATTAAACGTGAGCTGATATCCGCAATAAATTCACGTGGCTCCAAGCCATTGGCGCGTAGCGTATTTCCTGTATCGACAATATCCACAATTTCATCAGCGAGATTCATGATGGGTGCCAATTCCATTGCACCATAAAGTTTAATCACATCAATTTGGCGCCCGAGGCTTGCATAATATTGTTTGGCAACATTCACATATTTGGTCGCAACACGAATACGACCTGTGGGCGTTTGTTTTCCTTTCACACCAGCGGTCATTAATGTGCAACGGGCTATGCCTAAATCCAAAGGTTCGTATAAACCTTCAGCACCATTTTCCATCAAAGTATCTTTTCCGGAAATGCCCATATCCGCTGCACCAAATTGCACATAAGTGGGCACATCGGCACCGCGCAATAATAATAACCGCACGTCAGTACGATTAGTTTCAAATACCAGCTTGCGGCTTTTTTCCATATCTTCCAAAGGGTGAATATTAGCCGCCGCCAATAGCGGCAATGTTTCGTCCAGAATCCGGCCTTTAGTCAGGGCGATGGTCAAATATGTGCTCATAAAAAATTAACCTTTAACTCGTGTCACGCTGGCACCAATCGATTGGAATTTTGCTTCAATAGCTTCATAACCACGATCAATATGATAGATGCGATCAATTAATGTTTCACCATCAGCCACTAAACCTGCAATCACCAAACTCGCGGATGCGCGCAAATCAGACGCCATCACTGGCGCTGCTTTTAAACGTTCAACGCCTGTGACAATTGCGGTATTGTGTTCCAATTCAATTTTGGCACCCATTCGATTTAATTCGGCGACTTGCACCAAACGATTTTCGAAAATTGTTTCAGTAATGTGGCTCACACCTTGGGCAACAGCATTCATTGCCATAAATTGCGATTGCATATCTGTAGGGAATGCAGGATAAGGTGCCGTTTTTAAACTCACCGCTTTGGGGCGTTTGCCTTGCATGTCCAAACTGATCCAATCTTCACCGGATTGAATTACTGCACCGGCTTCTTCCAATTTCAATAACACGGCTTCGAGAATATCCGCACGAGTCGCAGTTAATTTAATGCTTCCGCGTGTCGCTGCCGCTGCAACCAAATAAGTTCCGGTTTCGATGCGATCCGGCATCACTGTGTAATCGCAGCCCGTTAAAGATTCAACACCTTCAATGGTTAAGGTCGATGTACCTATGCCTTCAATTTTTGCGCCCATCGCAACGAGCATATTGGCAAGATCCACAATTTCCGGTTCGCGTGCAGCGTTTTCCAAAACCGTTTTTCCTTCAGCTAAAGTTGCTGCCATTAATAAATTTTCTGTACCACCAACAGTCACAGTGTCCATCAAAAAATGCGTGCCTTTTAACCGCCCTTGCGACGTCGCACGAATATAGCCGCCATCGATTTCTATATTGGCACCCATGGCTTCAAGGCCGCGCAAATGAATATCCACAGGGCGCGAGCCAATTGCACAACCGCCAGGAAAAGAGACATTGGCTTCACCATAACGCGCTAACAATGGCCCCAATACCAGAATCGATGCACGCATGGTTTTCACCAAATCATAAGGCGCGGTACGCGATTGAATAGTGTTGGGATCAACAATCACCCAATGATTATCCTGACGCTCAATGGTCAAACCCAAAGTGCGCAATAATTTGATCATTGTCGTGATGTCATTCAAATGTGGGACATTGCGTAATGACACCTGTGTGTTTGCCAAAATAGTCGCTGCCAATAACGGCAGTGCGGCATTTTTAGAACCGGAAATACAAATTTCGCCAGTCAATGAACCTGCACCGCGAATTAATAATTTGTCCATCGAAAATCCAAAAAATAAAATTAAAAAATTACCCCCTTACGAAGGGGGGAGATCGGAGGGGGTTGTTTAGATTACTGCTGAGCTTGTTGTTGCTGCCACTGTTCTGGCGTAAAAGCTTTAATGTAATCAATCGCGTGAATTTGCCGGCTACTAAATAATTCAGCTAAAGGTGCCATCACCAACTGTTGTTTTTTCACGGGGGTAAGGCCTGCAAATGCGGGGCTAACCAATACCAAACCTACATGATCCCCTTGAACATCAACGGATTGCACTTTGCAATCCGCAATTTTTGTTTCCAATAGGGATTTAATAATATCTTGCATAATCACTCTCTATGTTTCTCCTCCCTTTGAGAAGGGAGGCTGGGGGGTATTATTCTGCCAACCAATTGGCAATCACTTTATCCAGGTCATTGCCGTGTTTTTTGTAAGCCGCTTTGAATTGGCTTTGGAATGAAGTGCCCAAATTCACACCATTCAACACTACATTTATCAATTTCCATTGATCATTTTTTTTATCAAATAACATAGTGTAATTTAATTGATGGGTTGCATCTTTATCAGTCACTTTTTGAGACACAGTTGTTCGACCTGGTTTTTTAGGATCATTAGAAACACCCACAATCTCAATCTTGCTTTTCGCATAATTGGTGATGCCTTTAGCGTAACTTTTTACCAAGCCCGTACGAAATACTTTTACAAAAGCTTCTTGCTGGGCAGGGGAAGATTTTTTATAAATCTCTTGCCCCATCACGCTGGTTGCAATAAAACGAAACGCAACAACTTTATCCAAGGTGGCTTCTGTTTTTGCAAAATAATCTTCTTCAGTAATTTTGCCTTCATTTTTGCTATTGGCGAGAGCAAACAGTTCTGTTGCTACTTTTTCAACCACCACTTGTGGTTCTTCAGCGGCTTGCGTCTGGATTGCAGCTAACAAAAACGCAGGCACCAATAAACCCAAAACCGAACGAATAACAATATTCATGATAAAACCTTCTGATAAGAAACAAGATTAACATTGAGAACTTTGAAGGCTGGTCGTCACAGCTACCAGCACCAACAAATAGACAACCGAAAGATCCAATGGTGCCTTCAGCTGAAAAACGAATTTGAACCTGTAAAATCTGGCCGGCGAACTATACCATTTGACAACTTCAGCTGCCAGAAACAGCTTTTTCATAGTCAATAAAAAAGCCCTATCAATTCATGAAAGGGCTTTTGCCGTATTTTTCGCAATCAATAGGCTGATTTCAAGCCTTTTTCCCAATCGTCTGCGCCCATAGTGCCACCCAAACTGTGGAAAACGATGGTTAATTTGTCACCTGAAAGCGAACCAACCGCTTTTGAGGCTGGAGATGCATCAGTCGCTGGTTTGACGATAATTTCGCTGACTTTGACCAGCTCCTCTTTATAGTCCTCATCTTTGCAGGCAAAGTTAAAGCCGTAACCCAAGGTCTTAAAATGACCAGACAGGTATTTGATTTCTTCATCTTTTGACTTGCCTAATCCAGCCCAATCCAAACCATCATAAGCATCCCAATCAAAGGTAACTTTCATCTCAGGGTGCTTGGTCTGAATGTCGTTGATACTTTCTGTAATTGATTCATCAATCGAGCGTTTCAGCTTTTTTTCTTCCATCGGTGACATCTGTCAATTCCTCAGTTAATTTCTACAAAAAAGATTCCTTAAACCAAATCCAATATTCGAACGAAAACTGGATTCGTCGGCAGTATATTCGAAATAGCGAAAAAATTTAAAATCGCTTACCGTATAACTTCACATTGTTTAATGGCAATCAGTGACGCTGTCGTTATAATGCGATCACTTTTGAGTTGCGGAAAACCTTCATGCCCTTTGATTTTGTTGCTTCAGCGCTGCGCACCATTCAACTGGAAACTGATGCCGTCAGCAGTTTGCTTGAGCAAATTGATGACGAATTCAACAAAGCCTGTGAAATGATCCTCGCCTGCAAAGGCAGGGTTGTGGTGTCAGGCGTAGGAAAATCCGGGCATATAGCACGTAAAATTGCCGCAACTTTAGCCAGTACCGGAACTCCTGCGATGTTTGTACATCCAGCGGAAGCCAGCCATGGTGACATGGGCATGATCACCAAAGATGATCTGTTACTCGCCATTTCCTACTCAGGTGGTTCCGATGAGATTCTGAATTTATTACCACTGTTTAAACGACTCGGCATTTCCATGATTGCCATGACAGGCAATAAACAGTCAGTCCTGGCAGAAAATGCTGATGCTCACTTGAGTATCAAGGTGGCCACTGAAGCCTGCCCTCTAAATCTGGCACCCACCTCAAGTACGACAGTCACCACTGTTCTTGGAGATGCGCTGGCTATCGCACTGCTTGAGGCAAGGGGTTTCACGGCTGAGGACTTTGCCTTTTCACACCCGGGCGGAACCCTTGGCAGAAAACTACTCTTGAAATTAAGCGACATAATGCACACTGGGGATGCCATACCTGTTGTCGCTCCTGAAACTCCGGTACTTCAAGCGCTGATGGTGATGTCTGAAAAAGGGTTTGGTATGACCACCATTCAAACCGGAAATCAGCTTCTGGGTATTTACACTGATGGCGATCTGCGTCGGAGCCTCGATAAAGGTGTGGATCTTAATAAGTCCAAGGTAGGCGATTTGATGAACACCAATCCCAAGAAGCTACAGGAAAATACACTGGCCGCGGAAGCACTCAAAGTCATGGAGCAACTCAAGATCAACGTAGTCTTAGTGACCAACAAAAATCATCAACTTACCGGTATGGTAAAAATTAACGATATTTTGCGTGCAGGAGTCTTTTAAGTGCTTTCTGTAGATGAATTGAAAACACGGGCAAGCAAAATTCGTTGGTTGCTTCTGGATGTGGATGGAGTATTGACCGACGGACGTCTTTATTTTGGTAATCAGGGTGAGGAATATAAATCCTTTAATACTCTGGACGGTCAAGGTATTAAAGCCTTGCAAAAAACCGGGGTGAAAGTGGGTATCATCACCGGAAGGACCAGTAATCTTGTTGCCAAACGCGCAAATGATTTGGGAATTGAACTTATCATTCAAGGGCGTGAGGATAAATGGCATGCACTTCAGGAACTCCTTGCAGAAGCCGCAATCAGAGATCGGGCCCCCAACCTGACTGACATTGCGTTTATGGGAGATGACTGGCCGGATCTGTCTGTTATGACCAGAGTGGGTTTGGCACTTTGCGTCGCCAATGCACATGAGTCAGTTGCGGAAAGGGCAGATTGGCAAAGCAAGCGACGCGGCGGTGAAGGCGCTGTTCGCGAAGCTTGTGATTTGATTATGCGGGCACAGGGTAGCTTTGATAAATCATTGGCCGAATATTTGAAACACGATTAATTATGTTGAAAAAAATTTTTCATCACATCCCTCTTCCCTGGATATTGGTTCTGTTACTGATAGGTCTTTTCTTCGGCTTTTCTTTCAGGCCTTATCCTGAACAGCAAAAAGAAATTAATGAGGACACCTCTGGGTTTCCTCAGCTTTATATGAAAGATGTGACCACACGTGAATTTGATGTCACCGGCAAATTACGTTATCAGCTGACAACACCTATCATCACTCATTATCAATTAAACCTGAATAATCCAGGCACTGGTGATTACACACTGATTGAACAACCCGCCCTGGTATTCCATCAAGAGAAACAGGCACCCTGGAATATCAAAGCAAAACAAGGCAGAAGCGATCACAATGGTGAAGTATTTCGCTTGCTGGACAATGTGGTTATTTCACAAGAAAGCAAAGAACAAGGGCTGGTTGAAATTATGACTGAAAGTCTTATTGTCAAACCGCTCGAACAATTCGTCGAAACAGATAAAGCTGTTAAGATACGAGCCAAACACACTCAAATTGACGCAATCGGTATGCACGCCGATTTGGCACGTAGCCAATTACAATTGAATTCCCAGGTCGATGCTATTTATGAACCGCGCTTCTAAATTGATTTTTTTACGCTTTATACCTTGCAGCCTGATATTGATTGCAGGATTTCTTCAGGCCTTGCCACAAGATAAATATGAAACCATCAAAGGTCGCGCCGCTACCCTGACCATAGACAATAAAACGGGTGTAGCCACTTACTCAGGCAACGTCAACATTCAACAAGGCTCACTGAATATAGTGGCCGAAAGTTTGATGGTACACCGCAATGCAGAGGGTGATGTCGAAAAAATGGTAGCCACAGGTTCACCGGCCCGCTTCCAACAACAACCTGAAGCCGATAAGGGTGTGATTACCGCCTCCGCGAAAAGCATTACCTATATACCCGCCAAAGAATATTTGCGCTTGGTTGATAATGCGTCTGTTGAACAGGATGGATCCGTCATGAGTGGCGCGACTATTGATTACGATCTGGTCAAGGAAATTCTCAAAGCAACCGGTAATAATCAGGGTG
>CAZICR010000063.1:0-11284 GCA_964537795.1 uncultured Cellvibrionaceae bacterium
ACCTAATACTAGCCCGCCCTTACTATAAGGGCGGGCTTTTTATTACCTTCAATTTGTCGCTAATTTGTAACTTAAAGATTTCCCAGTTCTTCGATTAGATAAAAATTTCGTCAGTAATTCCTTTATAATCTCCCAGAGTTCTTCAGTGGTATTCGTTATGCGTGAGATTCGTCGTCAGGAATATCTCCAAACAATCGGAATAGAAACCTATATTCCGCGTTGGAAAATACCGTTTGCTGCTGAATCATATCTCTGCGATCAATCATTTTCATGGGTTGATCAAACGGAGGTTGCACCTCTAGATGTGAATACCCCAAATCACCAAGTTTCATTGATACCAACAATAGACTCGAGTCAGGTGTTAAATGTTGTTGGAAAAAATACAGTAAAAAACAATCCATATCGAGTTGATGCTCTGTTGCAGCAATTTGAAGATAGAAAATCACTGCCAGTTCAATCATTTTCGTTAAATGTTTGGAGGCCAGCTCCTGGTTTTCTAGTCTTGGCTGCGCGTAATTTAAATGCTTTGCCGACAGAATTGTTATTGAATAACTTCTTACGTTTCTATTTACAACAAAGCCAATTGGTTCTTAGTGAAGAAGTATTGCGCTGGCCTGCCATTGAAAACAGTAAAATGGCTTTGACCGAAAAAGACGCTTGTGCAGAGTTACAGACATGGTTGAGTGTGCAGCATGAATTCCAATCGATAAAAACCTTATGGCTTTTTGGCGATATCTATCGATATTTTGCGTCTGAATTTTCAAAGTTTAATGATGAATATGCTATCGAATTTTGTGATATCAAATTGGACCAAGCCAACCCAATTACAGCAAAAATATTTCCTGATTTAAGCCAGTTTCTGCTTCGACCACAATTAAAAGCAAAACTCTTATCTTTGGTGTAAACGTAATTTCTATGATTGAATTGGTTACTTTTTCTGGTATGAGTTTGCAGCTTCGCGAAATGTTGGAAGCTGATATTGATCGGATTATGCTGCTTGAAAAAAGTGCGCACAGTCATCCTTGGCGTAGGTCCAGTTTTGAAGATTGTTTGAAAGGTCGACAAAAATGTTGGTTGGCGGAACACAAAAATAGATTGGTAGGATATGTAGTCGTGACTCATGGTGGTGGTGATGCTGAATTATTAAATCTAGCGGTATCGCCTGAAATTCAGCGAAAAGGTATTGGTCAGTTATTGTTAGCGCATGCAATGGAATTGGTTCAAGGGAAAGCGGATATGTTATTTTTGGAGGTGCGAATGTCGAATCGTAAAGCAATCGCACTTTATTCACGAGAAGGTTTTTTTGAGATAGGTAATCGAAAAAACTATTATCCAACGAATAATGGATACGAAGATGCTTTGCTAATGGCAAAACAACTTTGATCCAAAACTTTTTACGATTCTCTGTATAATTCGATTTTTTGCGCACATCCATCGGCAATTCTATGGCAGCACCCCTACAGGCGACATTGATCGAAGGCAGAGTTCCAGATCAACTCAGATCGCTTGCTATGCCGTTGATTTTAGGTTTGATGGCAACCATGTCGCTCAATGCTATAGAAACAGTATTTATCGCACATTTGGGTGCGGATCCTTTAGCGGCTTTTAGTTTTACATTTCCTGTCATCATGGTGTTAACCAGTTTGAGTATTGGTTTGGGGGCAGGAACCTCTTCTGCAATTTCGCGTGCAATTGGTGAAGGTGATTCACTCAGAGCGCGTCGATTAGCAACTGATGCTATGACACTGACATTGATTATTTCTGTCAGTTTTTGTGTGCTGGGTTGGTTGACGATTGAGCCTCTGTTTCGCCTTTTAGGTGCGACCGATATTTTAATTCCGCACATTTATTCCTACATGACCATTTGGTACATCAGCGCACCTTTTTTAATGGTGCCTATGGTGTGTTTGTCAGCTTTGCGAGCCATGGGAATGAGTAGTGTGCAGGGATATTTAATGAGTGGTGCGGCACTGTTTAATTTGGTTTTGGATCCGATTTTAATTTTTGGTTATTTTGGTGTTCCTGCTTTGGGATTGGAGGGGGCAGCAATTGCAGCATTAATTACACGAATACTAATGATCAGTATTGCAATCTATATTTTGCATTTTCGTGTGCACATGCTGGTGAATCCTTTTCATTGTTGGATGGAATTAAAAAAATCCTGGGTAACCATTATTGAAGTTGGTGCTCCAGCAATGGCGGCCAATGTGATTATTCCATTTGCGAGCGCCATCATTGTGGCTATGGTTGCGAAATATGGTGTTGATGCTGTCGCAGGTTTGGGAATCGCCATGCGAATTGAACCGCTCGCATTAATAGTATTTTACGCGTTATCCGGTGTGGTAGGCCCGTTTTTCGGACAAAATTTGGGTGCTGGAAAAATTGACCGTCTTAATGAAGCTCTTAATGTATTAACACGTTTCTGTATTATTTTCGGTATTCTATTAGCAATTCTATTAGCGGTGTTTGGTAGTAATATTGCAGGATTATTTGGCGATCATCAGACAGCAATTGAAACTGCTATTGCATATTTGATGATAGTACCAATTAGTTACGGTGCTTATGGATTGGTGATGTCAGTCAACGGGGCTTTTAATGGTTTGGGAAGGCCTTGGCCTGCGATGGTTTTATCATCGGGTCGAGTTTTTTATATTTATTTACCTCTGGCATGGATAGGCCAATATTTTGGAGGTTTGTATGGATTATTTGTGGCGACGGCTGTGGCAAATTTATTCATCGGTTATTGGGCATGGTTTTGGTTAAAGAAAACTATTAATCATTTACCAGCAAAAGATATTTCTATTCACTAATTTGGTTTGTTTTTTATGTTGAGCTTAGCTGCAGAAATTGAAAAGCGCCGTACCTTTGCGATTATTTCTCACCCGGATGCCGGTAAAACTACTATGACAGAAAAATTATTGTTATGGGGTAACGCTATTCAAATCGCGGGTTCGGTGAAAGGTAAACGCGGGCCCCATGCTAAATCTGATTGGATGGCGATGGAACAAGAACGCGGAATTTCGGTGACATCGTCTGTGATGCAATTTCCTTATAATGATCGAATTGTAAATCTGTTGGATACACCAGGTCACGAAGATTTTTCTGAAGATACTTATCGCACTTTAACCGCAGTCGACTCTGTGTTGATGATGATTGACGGTGCCAAAGGTGTTGAAGATCGCACCATTAAATTAATGGAAGTTTGTCGTTTGCGTGATACACCAATTTTGTCATTCATTAACAAAATGGATCGTGAAAGTCGCGATCCGGTTGAGTTACTGGATGAAATTGAAAATGTTTTGAAAATTACCGCAGCTCCCATCAATTGGCCATTGGGATGCGGAAAAGAATTTCTAGGTGTTTACAATTTTTATACCGATACCATACATGTTTATGAGCAAGGTTTTGGTCATACCATTCCTGATGATGTGCAAATAAAAGGATTAGGCAGTGAAGAAGCGACAAAATTGATGGGCGTATATGCCAGTGATTTTCGTGAACAAATAGAATTTGTTCGCGGTGCTACTCATGAATTTGAATTGGAAGAATATTTGGCCGGGCGTATGACGCCAGTTTTTTTCGGAACCGCATTGGGAAATTTTGGTGTGCGTGAAATGTTGAATGGATTTGTTGAATGGGCGCCCCCACCTCAAGCACGAAAAACGAATCAACGTGAAGTTGCACCGTGCGAGGAAAAATTCAGTGGCTTTATTTTTAAAATCCAGGCGAATATGGATCCCAAGCATCGCGATAGAATTGCATTTATGCGTGTCTGTTCCGGTTCTTATCAGCAAGGCATGAAAATGAAGCATGTGCGATTGGGAAAAGAAATCAAAATTGCCGATGCAGTGACTTTTATGGCTGGTGATAGAACAGCTGTTGAGGAGGCTATATCTGGCGATATTATTGGTTTACATAATCACGGCACTATTCAAATTGGCGATACTTTTACTGAAGGCGAAGAATTAAAATTTACTGGTGTTCCACATTTCGCCCCTGAATTATTTCGTCGCATTCGTTTGAAAGATCCACTTAAAATGAAGCAGTTACAGAAGGGGTTGCAACAGCTATCAGAAGAGGGGTCAACACAAGTATTTTTTCCTATGAATAATAATGACATAGTGGTGGGTGCCGTCGGTGTTTTGCAATTTGAAGTGGTCGCTTATCGTTTAAAAGATGAATATAAAGTGGAAGCGATTTACGAACAGATTAGTGTCACTACCGCTCGCTGGTGCGAATGTGATGATGCTAAAAAGTTGGAAGAGTTTAAACGTAAATGTGCTGACAATCTGGCATTGGATGGCGGTGGGCATTTGACTTATTTGGCGCCTTCCAGGGTGAACTTGTCGCTCACCCAAGAACGACATCCTGAAGTCGTATTCAGGGCAACGCGGGAACATTAATATGTGGGTATTTGTGGGCACTTTATTGATCTTCCTATTGGTCATTGCTGTGCTCATGTGGGTTAAAACCCCACACTATTTAATGTCTAAGCAGGATGTTATTCAGCTTTTTCAGCAGGTTTTGGTGGGGCAAGCCAGTGAAAATGATTGGGCCATTTTTTTGTCTTCATCCTTTCGTCATTTTCCTGATCTTGAGCAGGTTCGGTTAGAGTGTCTGGATTTGGATGACAAGGAATATCTGCCATCATCACCGAAAGGATATTTGCTCACAGAGAATGGCTTGGCGCGATTGCGTCAATTACTTTTTCGCGTGGAATGTCTGGATGACTGATATGCAGGCGTCTATACTCAGCTGACCGGTTTTGAGACCTAATTCAATAAGGTATAAAGAGTGAGCTCAGATAATAAAGACCTTGTTTGGGATCTGGATAGTTTCAATCAACGTAAAAAGGCAGTGGATTTTGTTCTGGGCTTTGAAAATAAGCTCTGCGTGTATTCCCCTACTGTTGAACAGCTGTATACCAATTACAATATTTTTTTTCCAAAAGAAGAAGAAAGAAAACTCGTCATATTGCCTAATCCCTATAGTCCACACGACACTTATAATGGAATTCCTGCGGGATCTGTTGTGCCTACAGGAATGGAAATTATCCCCGAGATTTATAATAGTAAAATCAGTTTGTTTTTACGTATTCCATTTAAAAGTGGTCAGGTGAAATATCGAACGGTTCCGTTACAATTTGGATTACAAATCATCAAGCAACAACGCCCGGACAAGCCTTTTTTGCCGGTGTTAATGAAAGGTGATTTACGAGAATTGGATGCCACAACTCCCTGCCTGCATTTACACGCTATTTTAGTTAATCGACTACAAGATCATTCCATATTGGAACGTGCAGGAATTCATAAAGTGATTGAAGAGAGGCTTGCTTTATTGAAATAAAAAATTCCCGCTCATCAATGAATGAGCGGGAATTTTTTAATTATTTCGCGCGAATTAATGTAAATCTAATCGGTGCAGTGAAGACTATATTGTCGCCTTTAATGGCATCAGGTAAAGGAGGAAATGGTCCTGCTCTTTTTATTGCTGCTACGGCCTCTTTGGTTAGGCTTGAATACTTACTTGGTTCAGATGCAATAATATTGGTGATATTTCCTTCACGATTCAAGGTTACAGTGACACGTACACTACCTTCATGGCCCTTTTGTTGTGCTGAAGCAGGGTAACGTACGGTTTTGTTAATCATTTTGATCGCTTCTTTCACATAAAACTGTCTTGCCAATAATGATTCAGCAGTGAAAGCCGGCGCTGAATCTTCATCTTCCTCGTCAACCACTTTTTTAGCTGATGATACAGCCGCCGCTTTGGACTTTGCCTTGCTACTGCTGGAGGACGACTCTTCAGTCTGGGTGAGCGGTGGAAGGGCAATTGTGGGTGTTGGCCCTGCATCTATAGATAAGTCAGCAGCAACTGATGATTTGGAGGCTTTGCTTGAGCTTGCTGCTGCAACTTGAGTATTACCGCTCGCCCAGCCTGACACTTCGGAAACCCGGCTCGATTCTGGTTTGATTTGATCAAAACGAGCAATGAGTGCTCCGCCGGAACCGCTGAGTTTTAATATCCCATCTTTAAATTCAGATGACAGGGGAATTTTACCAATCCATGACGACAAAATTAATGGGAAAAACTTGTCATCATTAATGTTGCCCAGAATAACGCCATTGACCGAGACATTAACGCCTTGTCCGGGTGTTAATCCAAACACTATGTGGTCACCGTTTACTAGTCGCCCTTTAAACAATGAATCCAATTTCACTATATTATTTGCCTGAGCGGTTAATACATCAGAATTGTTGTTGATAGCCATGCCATCAATCCACATCCGGCTAAAGCGTCTGGCGGAAATACCATCTTGCGACAAAATTTTCAGTTCAATGCGCATAGGTTGATTTGCAGCAAGCAATACATCGGGATTATTACTGGGTGCTTCAGAATAGAGAGCGCCAATAAATTGATCTTTTCCGAGTTCCTGGTGTCCTGCGATACCATTTAAAATGGGTGCTGCTTGAGTTAACGAGCTCAATAAGAAAGTGTAAAAAATGATAATTTTTTTAAGATGATTCACAGGGCGCATAGTTGCTCTCTCGCTGGCAGATAAATCAAAAATTACAGACCGATGAATGAGTATAAACCATAAATGCGAACTTCTCCGTATTTCTTACCTATCTTGTTTCATATCCTTAACAACTGTGGAAGTTAACCTATAATGGTTTAACATTACCCTTTGGTTGATAGCTGGAACTAACAATGATAAATGCTAAGCCTGATCATAAAATTCCAAGAGAAACTCTCGATATACTCCTGTCAGGCATTCCCTTTTTTAAAACACTCAAACAACAGGATCAATCACAATACGAATTTATGCTGAAAGTTTCCCGTGTTCTT
Source organism: uncultured Cellvibrionaceae bacterium (assembly GCA_964537795.1). Taxonomy (GTDB): domain Bacteria; phylum Pseudomonadota; class Gammaproteobacteria; order Pseudomonadales; family Cellvibrionaceae; genus Cellvibrio. Next base: position 6,850 of record CAZICR010000063.1, read on the forward strand.
TCCTATGAACCTGACGAAGTGGTTTTACAGAAAGGCGACAGTGATCAATGGCTTTATTTTTTACTTAAGGGGAAATTGGCAGTGTATGTAGGTAATGGACAGAAGGAAGAATTGGTTAATTTTATTACCGCAGGAGAAGTATTTGGCGATATTGCTCTGCTGTTAAAACAATCCCGAACGGCCACTGTGATTGCAGATAAATCTGCGCGGCAGTCGATGGTGTTTGCATTGGACTTTAGTGTATTCGGCGCACTCACATCCAACGTCCCTATCAGCCTCAATACAAAAGTTATTTACTATCGCAACATGGTGCACAATCTTCGATGGAAGTTGGAAGTCTACAGATCGCAACATTTACAACATTCGTTGGCGAATAAGCACAGGCAAATCAAATTATTTACTGGTCCAAAGGACACGCAGGAAGAACTTTCGTCTTTGCATGGGCAAGCAACTGGTTTGGCATTATTGCTTACAGAGTGGAATAAAGAGTTTGGCAGTGTCAACACTGAAGCTCTTGGGAGCCTTCACGACTAACCTAAAACATTTGCTGTCCGTATTTTTCTGATGAATCGAAGACCGATACTTATATGAAATTCGAAGATCTAAAACTGAACTATGGATATCCCTTGCAATTGCAAATCGCTGCGTCCACTCCAGGACAATCAGGGCGTTATTCCTGTCGCTTGATAGGTTGCCTACCCGGTAGAAGTATTTTGCTTTCAGTTCCCAAGCTTGCTGGCAAATTAGTGCGATTCAAACAGGGGCAAAAGGTTATTGTGAGGTTAATGATCGACAATGGTGTTGGTGTATTTGCAAGCCAGATAGATGTGCAAACTACTGAACCCTATCCAATTCTCCATTTACTTTATCCCGACAATATTACCTTTAAGGGAATTCGCAGCGCCACTCGTGTTGGTGTTGAGCACAGTGTGTTTGTCAATAGTATTGCTCATACCAGACTTGCTGAAGGTGTGATTGTCGATATCAGTGTGACGGGTGCGCGTATTGAATCCTCTGTGATTGGAAAAATTGGTGATGAAATAGAATTGGTGTCTGATGTGATCATTCAGGAAGTAAAGCGAGAGCTTCGTATCAAAGCCATAATTAGATCCTTGGTAGAAGCATCAAACGATTCAGTGCCCGCAGGTATAACCAGTTATGGTGTGGAGTTTACAGAAGCGGAAGAAGAAAAAAGGCTGCTTCTCTATGCGTTTGTTTACAGTCAAATGGCAATACAAGAAAATCGATCTTGAGTACTGGGAAATAAAAAAAGCGAGCTTGATGCTCGCTTTTTTTTAACTTGTAAATCGCAAAAGACAATTAAGCTGCTACAGGAGCTGCTGCCTTGGGCTTGCGACCACGCTTTCCGCCAGCTGCTTTTTTTGCTTTAGCTGGCTTTGCTGCTTTAGCTGGCTTTGCTGCTTTAGCTTTTTTAGCAGCTGGTTTTTTCGCAGCTGGCTTCTTGGCAGCTTTTTTAGCAGCTGGTTTTTTCGCAGCCGGTTTCTTGGCTACTGGTTTTTTTGCCGCTTTTTTTGCTTTAGCAGCAGCTTTCTTAGCGGCTTTTTTTGCTTTAGCAGCAGCTTTCTTAGCAGCTCTTTTTTCTCTAAGAGCGGCAGCCTTAGCGGCCTTTTTTGCTTTGGCAGCAGTTTTCTTAGCGGCTTTTTTTGCTTTAGCAGCAGCTTTCTTTTCAGCAGCTTTTGCTTTAGCAGCAGCTTTCTTTTCAGCAGCTTTTGCTTTAGCAGCAGCTTTTTTCTCTGCTACTTTCGCTTTAGCGGCAGCTTTCTTAGCTGCGACTTTAGCAGCAGCAGCTTCTTTCTTACCTGCAACGAGAGCAGCTTTAGCGGCGGCCAATTGTTTCTTGGCTACTGCTACCGCTGCAACAGCAGCAGCAACTGCTTTCGCGGTTTCAGGAGACTTCTTCTTCTTTTTAGCTGCTGCTGCTTTCTTACTGGCAGCTTTAACTGCCGCAGAAGCTTTAGCAACGTTCTTGGTTAAAACAACTAACGCCTTAACGGCATCAGCAGATTTCTTCTCTTGCGCTTTTGATACAGATGCTGCCGAGGCAGACTTAACAGCGGTTTTTTTACGTGCAGCCATGGTGAGCTTCCTTTATAGTTTTCAGGTTAATAAATGGATTTGAAAATCCAACCATGTATAAATTAAAACTTTATTAAAAAAATTCAAGTTTTTTGCGTAAAAAAACAACGAAAAAATGCATTTTTCTTCATTTTTTTCAAAAAAAATGGTTTAAAACAGATTTTCTGGCAATTTTTTCTGTAAAAAAGTCTGCCTACACACCAAAAAAAATTCTGGAAAACATTTCCATTTTGTCGTTTAAAAGAGTTTTTCTGCCAAAAAATGTTTTTTGAAAATGTCTTTTCACGGTCATCAATCCTTTGAAAAATCCATTTTGAAATTTGTTTGGAGGGATATTCCAGGATTACTTTTAGGTTAAAACTAAAGCTTTGATGGGATTGAAGGCCAAAAAAATTACGCTGTGAAAAGTTTTTTTGCTTCAAAAAAGCGGTCATGGCGGGTTTTGAATCTGCGTTAACAACAATTCGCGGCGGTAAAACCCCCCTTGAATAATATTATGAACCGGGTCCAGTGAAAGATTATCCGGTTTGTTACCAGGTTTTTTCCACCCGATTGCTATTGTAAAACTTCGTAATAGCTATCTTTGGGTTAAGTGCAGTGAGTTTGGCGGGAAAATCATGACCTGCTTTACTGAACCTTAATTGCCAACCTGTTAGCTTTTATCAAACTTCAGGTGGTGAAAATTAAAATCCCTCATCTCAGGTCCAGTTAAGATATGGAAATGTTTCAGATGTTAAGCAAGGGCGGCGATTACCAACCCCGATGTTGATGAATAAGAAATAGATTTGGTTGTTTGAAATCAAACGATGGATATCATCCGTCTCTTAATGATCGACTTTGTAGGCAAGTAAATTTGGCCACAGTTTAAGAGATGCTGCATAGGCTCGCTCAGCCATCACCAGAGATAAACCCCGATTGTGACTATGCGGTCGCGTCTGACTTTAGTAACCCATTATATAATCCGTTATTGAATACTCCGCTTCCTTAAGACTTCGATAACCCAATGTTGGCTCCCATTCGGTTGTTAAATTTCTAAAAAATCTTTCCTTCGGTGCATTGTCCCAACAATACTGCAACGACTCATGCTTTGTTCAATACGATAACGGCACAATAATTGTCGATAAGGCAGCCCTGATCAGAATGAAACACAACACCTTTGGGTTTTCGTCTCGCTTCAAATGCAAACGACTCAATGATTTACCTTTGGTTGTCACAATATCGCTGCGATGAACACCAAATGCTTTGCACAAGGTTTTTACGGAATAGCTCTCGATGAGTTGCTGAATCATCACAAATTGTTCAACGAGTCGGGCATCAAGAGAGTGGTAGCCTTTTTTAGAATTTCATTTTCCGTTTCGATGCGTTTGATTTTCTTTTCCCACTCACGAAGGCACTGTTGTTCGGGTGTCACAGGCGCACAGTTTCCATAGCTTCAGCCGCTTCAAGAATTTTGTAGCCTTTTTCTGCAACTGGCTGTGCGCCTTCTTGACGAAATTCGCGACTAAAAGTTGGTCTTGTTCGTTTACTGATTGGGCAATCACTTTCAATTAGGTGGCCAGCGCCTGACAAAAAGTGTGGGTGATCTGAAATAGAGATTTGGAGTTGAATCAATCTTTAAAAGTTACTCACTGGATAAACCTATTAAAAGTATAATCCCGGTTGTCAAAGCTCGAATTGATATGTTGATCGAGCGGGTCTTGGAGCAGTTGAAAGTGATGTTATTGCCGGCGATGTTATTGAGGGTGATGTAAATGAATCTTTATGCAGTTGGTATTTTACAAAACATTTTTCTTTATTAGTCCTGCTTCTCACTATTCGGCCTGATCTTGCTTCTATATATAAAGATATAAAGGCCAGATGACTACAATAAATGTCAGGTCTATGCCTTCGCCTGATCATCGGATACAGGTCTGCCTGAACCGGATTGCTGTTGACTGCGTAACTTGTGTATATAAAGAAGTAAATTCAACCCGCTGGCTTGCAAAGGCATAGAGTTTTGAGTTGGAAAACTGTTAGAATCGCGCCTTCCGGACTATCTTTACCTAAGTAATAACGAGAGAGGTACTCAACGTGAGTCGCATGAAAAAAGCCAGTGCTGGCGATGATGGCAACGATATTGACTTAACGCCCATGCTGGATGTGGTGTTTATTATGTTGATCTTCTTTATTGTAACGGCCTCTTTTGTTAAGGAAGAAGGACTTAATCCCAACGTACCTCCACCATCTCAACAGCCTGTTGACCCTACAGCTCCCAAAAATATTCTGGTTCGTATTTCAGCCGATAACCAGATTTGGGTGCTTGAAAAAGAAGGTGAGCGCCGGGTTGATTCGCGTGCAG
>CAZICR010000064.1:0-420 GCA_964537795.1 uncultured Cellvibrionaceae bacterium
AGAGCCTGCATAATAATTTCACCACCATTGCTTAATGCAAGATAGCGATTGAGGATTGGGCCCAAACTTGCTCCAATCAAACCGGTAAAAGCGAATACTACCCAGATGCCAGTTGATGAGTTTGCAGTGCGAGGTAATACAAACCAAATAATAGCCAGAGCCGACAAGCTCATAATGAGTCCCATACCAGAGCCAATGCCAGCTGCCATCGAAACGGCGGCAGTGAAAGTACTAAAGGCCAGTGTCATTGACAGAAGCATGTAAGTGTTCCGTAAGACCTTGCTGGTTTCAGCAGTGTTAAGAGCTGACGACGGGGTTTGATAGATGTCTTGCATGGTTCTACTCCTCATTTAGATGGTTGAGCGGATGATACAAATCAATCAACGAATTGCCAAGGCTTCTTACGTAAGGACTTGCCTC
>CAZICR010000064.1:430-11265 GCA_964537795.1 uncultured Cellvibrionaceae bacterium
TGGACACCGCTGCGGTGAAGGTACTGAATGCCAAGGTAATAGAAAGCAGCATGTAGGTATTACGTAAAACTTTATTCGTGCTGGCGCTATCCAGCACCGCTGAAGGGGTTTTGTAAATGTCTTGCATAATTCGCTCCTGATTAATTGACAAACCGATAATACAAATCAATCCGCTAATTGCCAAGTCCCAATTACAATCCCAAGTCTTGACAATATATATTCAAAAAAGTTCAGTGAAAAAAAACAGGCAATAAAAAAGGGCCAGATGGCCCTCGATGTTATGGCGGAGGGGCAGGGATTCGAACCCTGGGTAGGCTCGCACCTACGCCGGTTTTCAAGACCGGTGCATTCAACCACTCTGCCACCCCTCCGAGTGGGGCGAATTATACAGTGCTTTTTCTGATGGGCAAGCTTCATAGAACTTTTTTTAATATTTTTATTGGCTATTAAATTGAAGATGAGATTTTCTGAATGAAATGATTACGAAATTGGCTTGTATTTAAACAGAAAAGCCGAATTTTTCGATTCGGCTTTTGATTGTCAATTACTCGGACTGACTCAACTTTGAAGTTCGCGGATCGTTTGAGGGTCTTTGTATTCGTCGAGGATTGTGTGCAACCAGAGGAGGTAATCTGGTATCTAATGGACTGGCTGCAATTACTTCCAGTTTTTCAGTCAAAATCTGAATCTGTCCAATGGGTTTCGGCGCTAATCTTGGATCATTTACTGCTCTGGTTGGTGTCAATACCTCTGATGAAGTCTTGGCATTTTCAGAAGCTGAGATGCTTTGGGTGGCTAACGAATCCACTTGTTTTTCTGTTTCTATTTTCTCTTCTTTTGAATTATTGCGTTCAAAAGAGTTTTCTGTTTGTTGTTCACTTCTTGATAAGTTTTCAACGGGTTTTGTTTCAGCGATATATTCTTCGTTTTGTGCTTCCCCTACCTCAACTTTTTCAGGAATAGGCTGCACAAAAACAGGTGAATAGTCTGGAGTTTCTTGTTTGACTTTGCTTGTTTCCCGTTCGTGTTCAGCAATTGCGGCGGCAATTTCCTGAGCTAAACGAGCCGATTCACTAAGTTCTTGTGTTGGGCTGGCAGGTTTGGGTGATGCCAAAACTGGTGCTGGACTTGTTTCTGATAAACTTGTTTCTTCCTGATCTTTATCAAACATTTCATCAACGTTGCGTTTGTCACGACGACGTTGTTGGGTGCGGTTACGGCGGCCAGCTGGACGACGATTGGGTCGATCATCAGAGGTTTCAGTTGTTTCCTGATCAGTATTGACATCATCAACGACTAATTTCTCTTCTTTGACATCTTTGGCAACAAACGCTTTTTCTTCGCGTTGAGGTTTTTGATTGCGATGCTTATGGCCGCGTTGTTGTTCATTTTCAGCAGAATTATTTTCCTGGCGCGCGTTGCGTGGTGGACGAGAATCCTGATCCTTTGTCTTTTCCTCACGTTGTGGTTTTGTATCAGTTCGCTCCAGATTATCGCGTAACTCGTCGCGCTTAGGATCTTTATCGCGACGATTATTGTTACGTGAATCGCGGCGATTACGATTTTGTCCGCTGCGACGATTATCGCGATTATCACGTTTGGTTTTTTTCTCGACTTCTTTTTCGCCGCCAAACATTGAACCTAAAGCCGACAACAAACGACTGAGAACGCCAGGTTTTTTAGCGGGCTCTGGTGCAGGTTGAGTGGGTGCTGTTAATTGCACCATAGGTTTCGGGAAATTAACGGGTTTGGCATTAATCTCACTGCCATCATCTTCTTTTTGTTCGTCATGGCTATGGGGGACAATTTTGTAGCTGGTTTCCAGCGTGCCTTCATCATCATCGCGTAATCGTTGAACTTCGAAATGCGGCGTTTGCAATTCGGCGCTGGGAACAATCACCACACGAGTATTGTTGCGCGCTTCAATGCTGGAGATGGTTTTGCGTTTTTCATTAAGCAAATAAGTCGCGACTGAAACCGGGCAAATAGCACGAATTTCTGCACTGCGATCTTTTTGTGCTTCGTCTTCAACCAAACGCAAAATTGATAAAGCGAGCGAGCGGGTTGAGCGAATAGTGCCTTGACCTTCACATCGCGGACAAATTTTGCTGTGCGTTTCACCCAGAGACGGACGCAAACGCTGACGTGACATTTCAAGCAAACCGAATTTGGAAATGCGTCCGATTTGTACACGGGCACGATCCATTTGCAGGGCTTCGTGAACGCGATTTTCAACATCACGTTGATTACGTGGTGATTGCATATCAATAAAGTCGATCACCACCAAGCCACCCATATCGCGCAAACGCAATTGGCGGGCAATTTCATCTGCAGCTTCCAGGTTGGTTTGACGAGCAGTTTCCTCAATATCGCCGCCTTTAGTGGCGCGAGAGGAGTTGATATCAATGGATACCAATGCCTCTGTCGGGTCAATAACAATAGATCCACCAGAGGGTAATTTCACTTCACGTTGGAAAGCGGTTTCAATCTGCGATTCAATCTGATAACGATTAAATAGGGGAATGTCATCCTGATAAAGTTTTACCTTGCTGCGGTAATTTGGCATAACCTGGCGAACGAATTCCGCGGCAAGATCGTAAGCCTCTTTATTGTCGACAATTACTTCACCAATGTCCTGACGCAAATAATCACGAATAGCGCGGATGATAACGTTGCTTTCCTGGAACAAAAACTCAGGGGCGCTCACAGTGTTGGCGGCTTTTTCGATGGATTCCCAGAGTTGGAGTAGATAGTTCAAGTCCCACTGTAATTCTTCCGAGCTGCGGCCAACGCCAGCGGTACGGATAATCACGCCCATACCATTAGGCACTTCAATTTCACCCAGAGCATCTTTCAGGTCAGCTCTCTCTTCGCCTTCAATACGACGAGAGATCCCGCCTGCGCGAGGGTTGTTAGGCATAAGTACAAGATAGCGTCCGGCAAGGCTGATAAAAGTGGTCAGTGCGGCGCCTTTGTTGCCACGTTCTTCTTTATCGACTTGGACTATGACTTCAGTGCCTTCTTTCAACACATCTTTGATTTTGACGCGGCCATCATATTCACCACCTTTGGTGAAGTATTGGCGGGATATTTCTTTGAGTGGGAGGAAACCGTGACGTTCAGCACCGTAGTCCACAAACGCAGCTTCAAGGCTAGGTTCTATACGGGTGATCTTACCTTTGTAGATGTTGGATTTTTTTTGTTCGCGGTTGCGATTTTCAATATCCAGATCATAAAGCCATTGGCCATCGACCAGTGCGACGCGCAGCTCTTCAGGCTGGGTAGCGTTAATAAGCATTCTTTTCATAAATAAACCTGTTGTTTCTAAGCACCCTTGGATGCGTTGATAACACAGGCTTTGAAAAGCTCAGAAGCCAGACAAAATTTATGGATGCCAGATGGGGTAGGGTTTTATCCTGTTTAAATTCAGATCCCGATCTGCTTGTTATCCTTTACGCGTTGCCTGATGACATCCTGCATCGGCCAAAACAAAAATTTGCGTCTCTCATTTATTACTTGGTGGTCTTTCAACGGACATTAATCAAGCCTTTGATGACGATTTTCTACCACGAAATAATTCTGATATTTTCAAAACACTGTTTATCAACAAGACCAGTATTGGGTGCTGGTGTTGTTAAATCGCTCAGTTTCTTATTGAGCGGAGTTGTCAGTTTGTCAGTTTGATTTTTTGCCAATGGCGTGTCGTCTTTTGGTGCCGTCTTACTCTCTGAGCAGGGCAAAAAACTCAAACTACCTTCAGCGGTATTTCCTGGCAAGAATGCCTTTAATCTGCATTCAGCGGAAACCAGCCCTGATAGGCAATTTGGAATATAGCAGCAATATAGAAGCTGGGCAAATAATAAAAACAAGCTATAACAGCCACTTAGCGATACTTTTTAGTATGATGCTCAACATGAAACCTGAAACCACACCCAAAACATCTACTCCTTTACAAGTTACCTTTACATCTATTGATGCTGATCAGGCTGGACAACGGCTGGATAACTTTCTGATGGCCCGTCTCAAAGGTGTGCCCAAATCCCGCATTTACAATGCTATCCGCAAAGGTGAGGTAAGGGTCAACAAGGGTCGGAGCAAGCCAGAGTACAAATTAACCTCGGGTGATCAAATCCGAATTCCACCAATTCGGGTGGCTGACGAAAAGGAGGTCGTCAAGGCCAGCAATCAAATCCAAAACCTGTTAAATGATTCCATTCTTTATGAAGATGATGGTCTTTTGGTTATCAACAAGCCCGCGGGGTTAGCTGTTCATGGTGGAAGTGGCATCAATCTGGGGCTGATCGAAACCTTACGTCAAATGCGTCCGGATGCCCGTTATTTGGAATTGGTGCACAGATTGGACCGGGACACCTCAGGTTGCATCATGATTGCCAAGAAGCGCAGTTACCTCCGATTTTTACAAGCTGCATTACGTGAAAAATCCCAACAGGAAACCTTGAAAGGGGATGTCAGAAAAACCTACCAGGCTTTGGTTATTGGCCAATGGCCAGCCAATAAATCACGAGTGGATGTTCCTTTATTAAAGATGGAACTTAACCAAGACGAACGCATAGTGAAAGTTCATCCTGAAGGCAAATCCAGTTTGACTGAGTTCTCCGTTGTTGCCCGCTATCAGGGATTTTCTTTAATTGAAGCCAAGCCAATTACCGGTAGAACCCATCAAATTCGCGTTCATGCACAATATGCGGGCCACAGTTTGGTGGGAGATGAAAAATATGGTCACGACGAAACCAACTTACGGATGCGTGAATTGGGATTCAAACGATTATTTTTGCACGCATCAGCTTTATCTTTTTATTTGCCTAATACGACCGATATGATCGAAGTAAAAGCCCCGTTGCCTGTAGATCTCGCCAAACCGCTTTCGTTGTTGGAACCCTATAAAGTTTAAGTAGAAGAAAATTATGTTATTTATTTTTGATTGGGATGGAACTCTTTGTGATTCCAAAGAAAAAATTACCTTGTCCATGCAAATGGCTGCTCAGGATCTAGGCTGGGAGCCTCTCGAGGATCATAAAATTCACAACATTATTGGATTAGGTTTGCCTGAAGCCATTCGAAGTTTATATCCTTCTATTGTTCAATCGGATCACCAACGTCTGCGTGAAGCCTACGCCAATCGTTTTATTGAGTTGGATTTGGCCAAGCCTTCATTGCTTTTTCCCGGCGTTGAAGACGGTTTACAACAACTCAAACAAAATGGACATCAATTGGCCATTGCTACAGGCAAAAGCCGAAAAGGTTTGGACAGAATTTTTTCTGCAATGAATTTAGACGATACCTTTCATGCAACGCGCTGTGCCGATGAAACCGCATCGAAACCCAATCCCTTAATGCTGGAAGAATTACTTGAACATTTTTCAGTATCTTCACAAGATGCTGTAATGATCGGTGACACTGAATACGATATGGAAATGGCGCAAAGAATCAATATGCCACGAATCGCCGTCAGCTATGGTGCACATCATATTTCTCGCTTGCGGCAATATAATCCGGCGTTGTGTATGGATGATTTTTCGGAATTGTTGGATTGGAAATTTTAATTACAATTTTTCCCAAACCTGAATCGCCTGTTTGCGTTCTATCCCCCAGCGATAACCACCCAATGCTCCTGATTGTTGAATAACCCTGTGGCAGGGAATTAAAAATGCTATGGGGTTAGCGCCAATCGCAGTTCCTACCGCCCGTGATGCTCCCGGATTTTTCAGGTGCGCGGCGAGTTCGCCGTAACTGATGGCTTGGCCTAATGGAATTCGTAATAAAGCTCGCCATACAGCCAGTTGAAAATTGGTTCCGGCAATATGTAATTTGAATTTTTTTGTCTGATCTTTTGCAAATATTGCCTCAGCGAAACTTTTTGTTGATTTTTTATCTTCGATGAAATTTGCAAGCGAAAAGTTCTTGGATAGTATTTTCAGTTCATCTTCTTCAGCATTTTGGTCGATAAAACTGGTGCGGCAAATTCCGCGTGGTGTTTGTGCAACAAACAAAGTGCCAAATAATGATTCGTGCGTGGCATAGCGAATTTCCAAGCCTGATCCTTTATTTTTATATTCTCCAGGCGTCATTGCATCGAGTTGTACAAAATGATCGTGTAATCGCGATGCGCTACTTAAACCAATTTCTTCCGCAGTTTCAAATACAGAATGCTGCTGATCCAACAGCTGCTTGCCTAACTCCAACGTAAGCACTTGTAAAAAACGTTTCGGTGTAGTACCTGCCCAGTCTTTAAATAAACGTTGAAAATGATAAGGGCTCAAATTGACATGGCGTGCTATTTCATCAAGTTCGGGCTGTGAGCCGACGTTTTCTTGAATATAACTAATCGCTTTGGCAATTCGCTCGTAATCAGACATAAATTCAGATTTCGCTGAGGTAAAGTTTCGTTATAAAAGATTGTGCGACAAGCGGGTTGAATAATCGACCCGAATCTTGCTAAAAACTACTACAAAACATTAACCCCTTCTTTCTCCAATAAATCCACCAACGCCATTAATGGAAGTCCAATTAAACTATTGGGGTCGCGTCCTTCCATTGATTGGAAAAGGCTGATGCCCAAACCCTCGGATTTAAAACTACCGGCACAATCGTAAGGCATTTCGCGCTGCAGATAATTTTCTATTTGAGCATCGCGTAAATTTCTGAAATGAACTTGGTTGGTTTCGAGCTGGATGTGACAGTTTTGGGTTTGTGGATTGAACAGGCAAAGTCCTGTGTAAAAGAGTACTTTATTGCCGCTGAATTTTTTCAGTTGTGCGAACGCTTTTTCATGGTTGCCCGGTTTGCCGATTATTTGATGATCAAAGGCAGCAACTTGATCTGAACCGATAATCAAATGTTGTGGGTATTTCGAAGCCAAAGTTTGGGCTTTTGTGGATGCCAATCGCAAGACTAAAGCCTCGGGAGGTTCGTCCAATTTTGGTGTTTCATCTATATCAGGTCTGTCCCAATCGAAATCCAGTTGTAGTTTTTTAAGCAATTGATGTCTGTATGGGGAACTTGAAGCGAGTAATAGTCGAGGCATCCAAAAAAGTCTCTTTAATCAGGCCGGGAGTAGCAAATTTCACCAAATAAGGAACGAATGCTATCCCATAGACACTAAATGTGCTTGTTTTTAGTGAGTTTTCTTTGACATGGGCCTGCGAGATCCATATCATGCCGCGCTTATGTTTACGACCTCCTCAGACAAAGTATTGCCACGGCAAGTAGATCCACGTCGGTTCGCTCAACAGGGCATTAAGATCGACGGTTATGTGCCGGTTGCAGAAATGCCTCGATTAAAAGAGACGACTTTGGATTCAACAGCAAGAGTTCAGGTTGAACTGAACTTCGCAGTGAATGAGGAAAAGAAGAAAGTGGTTACCGGGCGGGCTTGTGGTGAATTAACACTGGTCTGTCAGCGTTGTCTTGATCCAGTCAAGTTACCAGTAGAAGCCGATGTTTCGCTGGCAGTTGTGTGGGATGAAGAGGGCGCAGATGCCTTGCCGAGTTATTTGGATCCTTGGATTCATGGGGAAGGTGTAGCAGATCTCTACGATATGATCGAAGAAGAAATGCTGTTGAGCTTGCCTGCAGTGGCTTATCACAACGAAGCTTGTATTGATGCGAGTTTGTTGAGTTCCGGGAAACCGGTTGAAGTGCAGGTGAAGAAAAACCCGTTTAATGTGTTGGAGCAACTTAAGAGCTCGCCGAAATCCTGAGGCGCCTCGGCTTCAATAATCTGTCAATAGGAGCAAAACCATGGCTGTTCAGCAAAACAAAAAATCCCGTTCCAAGCGTGACATGCGTCGTTCACATGATGCATTAACTGGCCCAACCCTGTCAGTTGACGCTACCAGTGGTGAAAAACACCGTCGTCACCACATCACTGCTGACGGTTTCTACCGCGGCAAGAAAGTGATTGATACAGGTAGTAACGAGTAATCTTACCTAGCGACTCTATCTTGTCGAGCAAAATACGAATAGCAGTTGATGCTATGAGCGGGGACTTAGGTCCCCGCGTTGCTATTTTAGCTGCGGAAAAGTTTGTTGCTGACGAGCGGCATTGTGATATCTGGCTGTTCGGTGATGAGCATCAACTCAGGCAATTTTATAAAAATTCTCGCGATCCCTATCATCAAATCAATATTGTGCATTGCACCGAAAAAGTGACAATGGAAGACAATCCATTACATGTTATTCGACATAAAAAATCTTCATCTATGTATCAGGCTCTATCAGCTTTAGCCAAAGGCGAAGTCGATGCTGCTGTCAGTGCAGGAAACACGGGCGCATTGTTGGTAATGGCTAAACATTTGATTGGTACATTGGATGGGATTGACCGGCCGGCAATTTGCAAATCCATGCCAGTTAATAAAGGGCAAACCTATATGTTGGATCTGGGAGCCAATATTAATTGCACTCCAGAACAGTTACATCAATTTGCACTTATGGCCTCCACTCTGGTTACACCAGACAGTAAAAATAATCCCGCTATTGATGAAGATCAATTACCTAAAGTGGGCTTGTTGAATATTGGTACTGAACATACCAAAGGTACGGATTTATTACAGCAAGCGCAAAATTTGTTTGCACAGGAAAAACGTTTTGATTACGTTGGTTTTATTGAAGCTAATGCAATTTTTTCCGGCAGCTGTGATGTAATTGCATGCGATGGCTTTCACGGCAATATTGCTTTAAAAGCCAGTGAAGGAACAGCGCGTTTTATCAATGATAAAATTCAATTGGCTTTGCGCGGAAGTTTTATAACACGAATTTGTCTATTGTTAATCTGGCCTGTAATAAAATCCTTACGGCATACACTTGATCCAGCATTGTATAACGGCGCCAGTTTGTTGGGGCTGAAGAAAACTGTGATAAAAAGCCATGGTAATGCAGATCAAAAAGCGTTTATGCAAGCGATTCGGGTTGCATATGAACAAGCTCTGCAAAATATCCCCCAAAAAATTCATTCCTCTTTAAATTAAAGTCAAATTGAAATCCAGGTGAGCAACACTATGAATCAAAAAACTGCTTTTGTATTTCCAGGGCAAGGATCTCAAAAAATCGGCATGTTGGCAGAATTGGCTGCTGAATATTCGGTTGTTTCAACAACCTTTGCAGAGGCATCAGAAGTACTGGGATATGATTTGTGGGATCTGGTACAAACCGGAACTCAGGAAGACATTAATTTAACGGAGCGTACACAGCCTTTGTTGCTAACAGCCAGTGTTGCAGTATGGCGGGCATGGAAAGAAAAGAACGGAGCGAACCCTGCATTTATGGCGGGCCACAGTTTGGGAGAATGGTCGGCTCTGGTTTGTGCCGGAGTCGTTGCGTTTAAAGATGCAGTGAAATTAGTGCAACAACGCGGAAAATTTATGCAAGAAGCTGTACCTGCAGGTCAGGGTGCTATGGCTGCAATTATTGGTTTGGATGATGCTGCAATTCTTGATGCATGTAAAAAAGCGGAGCAGGGTGAAGTGGTATCGGCAGTGAATTTTAATTCGCCAGGACAAGTGGTGATTGCCGGAACCGTAGCAGCAGTAGAACGCGCCAGCGCATTGTGTAAAACAGCAGGTGCAAAGCGTGCTCTTCCATTACCGGTCAGTGCACCTTTTCATACCAGTTTGATGCAACCAGCGGCTGATCGATTGGCAGAACAAATTAGTACCACAACATTTTCACTTCCAAAAATTCCTGTTGTGCATAATGTCACAGCGCAAACAGAAGTTTGTGCAGAAAAAATCAAAGCATTAATGATTGAACAAATTTACAGCCCGGTGCGTTGGGTTGAATGTGTGAATACATTGGTTACTGCTGGCGTAACGCGCACAGTTGAATGTGGTCCCGGTAAAGTACTTTCCGGTTTGAATAAACGTATTCATGCAGATTTAATTACCAATTCGATTGAAAAGCCGGAAGAATTGTTAATTGCATTAGCGGAATAAAAATTGATTTGTAAAAAGACTTTTAATTAATGTTATTTAGGGAGTTACTGCGAAATCAATACAGGATTTTCGTCTTCGCGGGAATGACGATGAAAATTTTATTTCGCACAAGTAATTCGTTATTTTCAATAAAGAGAGAAAAGTTATGAATTTAAACGACAAAGTTGCATTGGTAACCGGAGCAAGCCGTGGGATTGGTGCTGCAATTGCTGAACAGCTGGGTAAAGCAGGCGCCATTGTTATTGGTACGGCAACCAGCGAAGCGGGTGCTGCAGCAATTACTGCCCGCCTTGCCGAGCAAGGTGTTCGTGGTGCAGGAAGGGTGTTGAATGTGACTAGTGCAGAATCAGTAGAGACTTTATTAAAGTCCGTGCAGGAAGAATTTGGCGCCGTTACAGTACTGGTTAACAACGCTGGTATTACCAAAGACAATTTGTTGATGAGAATGAGTGACGACGAATGGTTTGATGTAATCAATACCAATCTCAGTGCTGTCTACCGTCTTAGCAAAGGAGTTTTGCGTGGCATGATGAAAGCGCGATGGGGGCGCATCATCAATATCAGTTCGGTTGTCGGTTCCATGGGTAACCCAGGTCAAGCAAATTATGCTGCAACCAAAGCGGGAGTGAGTGGTTTTGCTCGTTCACTGGCAGCTGAGGTTGGATCTCGCAATATTACCGTGAATACTGTTGCTCCCGGGTTTATTGATACAGATATGACCAAGGTGTTGCCAGAGGAACAAAAACAACAATTACTAGCAAAAATTCCGTTAGGCAGATTAGGTTCGCCAAATGAAATTGCGGCGGTTGTAACCTTTTTAGCGAGTGATTTAGCGGGATATATCAGCGGAGAAACCATTCATGTGAATGGTGGAATGTATATGTC
>CAZICR010000065.1:0-11192 GCA_964537795.1 uncultured Cellvibrionaceae bacterium
TGAACTTGATCTTGAAGAGCTGGAGATTGAACTTGATCTTGAGGATGAGGATGACGAAGAAGTGACATTACAAACACCGGCTTTCGCCTGTGCGCCATCAATTTTTAATGAATCGATATTGGCAAGACCATCAGCAGTGAGTGATGTCAATTGCAGTATGTTGTTGCCCTGAACCAGATCAACTTCAACGCTGGCTGTTTGCCAGGTTGTCCAAGCGCCGGTTGCTGGTAGCTGGACTGTGAAGTTGCCGTTACTACCACTATTGATCAGCAATGACCCATTTCGATTTGCACTACCGCCGTTGGCAAATCGGAAAGTCAGTGTGTAGCGACTGCTATTGGGTGATTCAATCGCCCAGACAATCGCGGCCCCCTGTGCGTTGGTAGAGTTTGTATAACCGTTGCCAACGTAACCTGAATTGGTACTTTCTGTGGCTATGCCATCCACGCGGCAGAAACCAGATTGTTCTTCCTGAATAGTTAAGGAATAAGTTGAAGGCGAACTTGAACTGCTGCTTGATCGGGAAGAGCTAATGCTGCTGGATCTTGAGCTACTAACTACTGAGTTGCTGCTTGACCTTGAGCTGCTGACAGAACTTGATGATCTGCTAATTGAACTGCTGACGCTTGATCTGCTGCTGGATACTGATGATGTAGTCGTACCGCACAAAGTGCCATTCACCCTAGGTGCGCCCGCTGTTCCGTTTGCCTGAAAACCAAAACTGGCTGAAGCATTTGGAGCAAGCGTGCTATTCCATCCCAATGCAGTAGCGGTATAGGGGTTTGATCCACTCAAAGTTGCATTCCAGGCGTTGGTAACTGTAGGACCTGATTCTTGCCAGGAGACTGACCAACCATTGACTGTCTGGCTGGTATTGTTAGTAACTTTGATTTCGCCGGTAAAGCCTGAACCCCAGTTATTGGTCACCGTGTAAGTACAAGCCGCCCAGGATGAAGATGCCATCGCCAGTGCATTTATACCTATAAGGACCTTGAACGAGGCGCTGAATATTTTTGGATATTTCATTTTGTCTCCAGTAAAAATTAATTTTGTTATTTGTCGTTGTGGTTACTGACCCAACTCAGCACGTGGACCAGCACATTTTCTCAAAAGCGCCTCCACTTCACTGGCGGGGTGAAGAGTGTAGTTGTAAAAGTTTTTCGGGTTGAAAAAGGAATAGCTGCTTCCTGATGATTCCCGTTGACCTGTGGTATTACGGTAAATATTGCCTATGGCGACCAAGCTACCGGTATCATAATAATGTGGGTTATTAACATTATCGAACACACTATTTTCCAACACCATATTGGTGCCCTGACGGGAATAATTACCATAAGTTGTAATATTTTGCAGCCAGTTGTTGAAAAGATGCGCTCGTAAAACGTTATCGGTACTTGGGTTTCTTGTACCCAGATCACGCATCCAGTTGTGATGAATGGTCATTTGTGAAGTGACATTTTCAGTCCAACCAATTCCAAATGCTTTATTGTGATCGCTCATGATATTCCATGACACAGTGAGGTAACTGGTGTCTTTACGACTATCAATCAAACCATCACCCATTCGAGTGAGATGGTTGTGGTCTATCCAGATGTGATGGGCAGTATCCATTTGGATGCCGTCATAATCCTGAGTCTTACCTTCCCAATCGCCCTCAACAAAACCATCACGAATGGTGAGGTTACGGATGATGACGTTATGCACACCCTCTTCCAACATGAAACCGCCTTCCACAATTTCACCAGTGGTGCCTACACCGATAATCGTCTTATCAGATTTCACACGGATTTCAGTTCCCTTGGGAGATAACTTTATCGCGCCCTGCACGCGAATAATGTAAGGCTCGGTAGCGGTAGCGTAACGATTCAAATCACTTTGATTGGTCACAGTAACCGTTTGGCCACCTTGACCACCGGTTGTACCGTTTTGCCCATTAGCATTAACTGTAGAGAAACCTTCCTGAGTCAAGGGACATTCAGTGCTCACTTGTGGG
Source organism: uncultured Cellvibrionaceae bacterium (assembly GCA_964537795.1). Lineage (GTDB taxonomy): Bacteria > Pseudomonadota > Gammaproteobacteria > Pseudomonadales > Cellvibrionaceae > Cellvibrio. Next base: position 1,994 of record CAZICR010000065.1, read on the forward strand.
CAACTTGCTGGTGTTATGCCATTGCCTGTCACACTGATGCTATCGATATTCGCCAGGCCATTCGCTGTTTCTGCTACCAGCTTGACACTGTTGACTCCCGCTTTCAGTGGCAACTCAACATTCACTGACTGCCATTGTGTCCAACTATTGTTGCTTGGGAAATCCAGGGATTTAACCTGGGTATCATTCACCACCAGGATTGCTCGTCGCGCAGCAGTACCCCCGTTACCAAAACGAATTTGTGCCATGTAGGTTTTTGCACTGGCAGCACTTACACTCCAGGCAAGTGTCGCACCCACAGCATTTTCGCTGTCATAAAATCCGGTACCTGTGTAGCCAGTATGTTTGTTATCAATTACGCCTGCAGTGCTGCAAAATCCTACAGAATTTTCTTCAAAGATCCAGTTGCTTTCGTTGGCTGTTGAGGAAGAAGAAACTGACGATGAACTCCTTGAACTGCTGATTGAAATTGAACTGGAGAGAGAACTTGATCGAGAACTGGAGAGAGAACTTGATCTGCTTGAACTGGAAATAGAACTCGATCTGGAACTCGAACTCATTGAGCTGGAAACTGGAGCCCCACTGCACAAGCTACCGCTGACTGTTGGTGCACCAGCGGTACCATTAGCTTGAAAACCAAAAGTGGCCGATGAGCCTGGGGCAAGGCTTGCATTCCAACCCAAGGCTGTTGCGGTATAAGGGTTTGATCCACTCAAGGTTGCATTCCAGGCGTTGGTCACTTTAGCCCCTGATTCTTGCCAGGAGACTGACCAACCATTGACTGTCTGGCTGGTACTGTTAGTGACTTTGATTTCGCCGGTAAAGCCTGAGCCCCAGTTATTGGTAACTGAGTAACTGCAAGCCGCCCAGGATGCAGAACTGATGACGGTAAGGGAAGCGCCCAATAACCATAGTTTGGAGCGCTGAAAGGTTGTTGTTTTCATGATGAACCCTGAATAAAAATTATCGTTTATAAAAAATATATCCAGTTAGCAGACCATCAACAACTCATGGCCTGCCGTCGTTTACTTGCTATAGCTTGGTGTCCATGAACCAAAAATATTACTGATGGTATAAGTCGCTGCTTGTGCAGCTGTTAATTGTTTTGATTGTGATGCACGTGCAGAAGGATTAGCACCAGCACCTGTTGTTAAATATTCAGAAAAGCGCGCAGTGTCTAACGTATTTTCACTCATCTTCACCCAACCGACTGCAGAAATATGTTGGCCCAATTCAGTGCGAATATAAGCCGCTGCACCGTAGGGTCTCCAGTTGCGACCCAGTGCAACGGAACCTTTTGCTACGCTGGAAGCGGCAGTCACTTTTCCACCCAAGAATACCAAACCAAAAGGCACAGTTTGTTCAGTGCTGGGAGCAGTTAATGCAGTTCCGCCACCCACACTATGAATAGTGTTGCTATCAAATACTGCTGTCGCACCACCAAAAATAAAATCAACAGTGCCTTGAATGTAACAGTTGCGGTAATACTGGGTACCACTGTGGGCGTAAAGCGTATCTTGATTACCAATTAAACGAACATTTCGAAATTGCAGTCTTTGACCTTGCGCTAAAAGTGCAACCGCTTGTGAGCCAACACCAAAGGAGTTTTCTATAGTGATATTTTCCGCAGAAACATCATTGGTTTTGATAGTAATACTGGCACTGCCGGACGTGCCTATAGCAGTACCATCAGATTTCAAGGTACTGGCGCCATCACTGTAAGTCAAAATGGTTGAAGCCTCTTTTCCGGTTTCACCACAGAAAGTCACAAAAGGTTTGGTCACACTTAATTTTTCTTTGTAGGTGCCGGGCTTAATACGAATTTGTGTTGGTGTAGTGTTGGAACTGGAAATGGCATTCAAGGCAGCAGCAACTGTTTTGTATTGACCGGAGCCATCTGCCGCTACGAGCAAAATCGGTTGGTTGGTAATACTGTTGCAATCGTTGCCTGTGACAGTGGTTGGACATGCGGCAGGTGTAATACCGTTTCCGGTCACACTGATATTATCGATGTTTGCAAGACCATCAGCAGTTTCTGAAACCAATTTAACACTGTTAGTACCAACCTTCAGTGGCACATCAACATTGACTGTTTGCCATTGGGTCCAATTGCTGTTGGTGGGGAAATCCAAGGTTTTAATTTGAACATCATTCACCACAACCGTTGCACGCCTTGCGCCTGCACCACCGTTACCAAAACGAATTTGTGCAGTGTAGGTCTTTGCACTGGCCGCACTAAGGCTCCAGACAATAGATGCACCAACCGCGTTTTCAGTATCGATAAATCCTGTACCGGTATAACCCGTATGTTTAGTGTCTATCACACCGGAATTGCTACAAAATCCCACTGCACTCTCTTCAAACACCCAAGTGCTTTCGGTAGCAGTTGATGAAGAACTTTTACTGGAACTGACAACACTGGTTGCCAGACTTGAACTTGATCTTGAACTGCTGATTGAGCTTGATCTTGAACTGCTGATTGAGCTTGATGATCTGCTTGAGCTGATTAAACTGGAACTCGATACACTGGATTTACTGCTTGAAACTGTGGATGAAGCTGTCGTTGTACCGCACAAACTGCCATTCACTTTCGGTGCGCCTGCAGTACCGGTAGCCTGAAAACCAAAACTGGCGGATGCTCCAGGAGACAGAGTCGAATTCCAACCCAATCCAGTTGCGGTATAGGGGTTTGATCCACTCAAGGTTGCATTCCATGCATTAGTGACAGTTACGCCTGATTCTTGCCAAGAAACAGTCCAGCTATTGATAGTTTGGGCTGTGTCATTAGTCACTTTAATTTCGCCAGTAAAGCCTGAACCCCAGTTATTGGTGACGCTATAACTACAAGCTGCCCAAGTTTGGGAAACCGCGGCAATCGATAAACCTGCAATTAGCAATCGCCCTGAGATTTTGCGAAACAATTTGGTACGAGAGATATTTTTCATCATTTATTGCCACTTATTGTTTTTTGGTGAAAATTGAATGAGATCTTTTAGTAAGGCTAAGCGCCTAATAATTATCATATTGTTATGACAACCATATGGGGCAGTATACTGGTGTACAGGATCTGATAAAGATAATTAACGCAAGTTTTTATATTTTTTTTGAATTTTGATTCACACAGAAACCGGTTACAGTCTCTGCTGCAGAGGATTTAGCGGCAAATTGCTCCAACATTTTCCAACAACCCTGAACTGGCTTCTCCCACACATCCACTTTTATTGTTGATGTATTGGGCACCCACAATCATATTGTTCACGCAGGACTTATCATTTGCCTGAATGCCTGCACCACCGGAGTTGGTAATCACAACACTGGTAAAGGTGTTGCCGGTTGCAGCAGTTTCGGGATCAGCATTAACCTGTGCGAGAAAAATCCCGTGTTGCTGGCTATTACGAATATGTAAATTGGTAAATGAATTATCCAACGAGTCACGCATAAAAATGCCGACACTTTTGTTGTCAGTAATCGTGACGTCGTAAAATTTGTTGTTGTTAAATTTGATGTCCGTAGAAATGCCTGCAGCTTTATTGTCGAAAAGATTAATGCCGCTAAATGTACTGTCTTCAGTTTCGTAACCAGCCAAACCATCGAACTCATTGTTGTAAGAAGTGTAATCGCGAATCGTTAAGCGTCGGCATCCCAGTTCTGTCACCAACCCACCTGAAATAGCACTGTGAACAACAACAGATTCAACGGTGCAATCCACGCAACGGCGAATCGAAATACCATTGTTGCGCAATGGGAATTGATCGCTACATTCTCCGCCCATACATTCCCGGCTTTGATTTTCACGGTTGCCATCAATCATTAAATGGCTGACTTTAATATGTTTGGTCGCAGTTTGCGGAACGTTTTCAGTTTTGCCCATCACCAACACAGGAGCATTGACTTGGTCACCCAAACGTAAAATTGTTGAGCTGCCCTCGCCCCTTAACACCAGATTATTTTTATCCATCACGATTGGGGATTCACAGGTATAGACACCCGCCGGTATCAATACTTCACCACCCGATGCAGGCAGTTTATTGATCGCTTTTTGGATATCACTGCAGTTATTGCCTTTGACTGTCACTGCAGCAAAAACAAGATTGGTTGATAGAGCCAATGCCCCGAGAAGAATCAACAATTTGGATTGGGTTCTCATCACAACCTCCAGCCTATAACAAGGAGAAATACATCCTCTTGTTATAAGGCTAGACGGATTTTGAGATTTGGAAAGGAAAGCTGCGCCAATAGCGAAAAATAATCTAAAAGTTATTTTTTAAGGTTTTGCTGGTGCAATCATAGGATTGCAGTTTTTAATAATGACCTTGCCTTCCAGTAAGTTTCCTTTTGAGTATTCAGTAAAGTAACACTCATTTTTTGCCGGATCATAATTCTCCACCCACATGTTATCGTCTTTCCATGTGGTGTGAATATGCATCTGGCCTGCGGGGACTTCGATGGTCATTATGCCGCCCCAGTTTTTCACAAAAACATTTTCATAATGAAAAACATAAGCCATCCATCCAATAAAAATCACAATCAATGCTGCAACAAAACCGTACTTCCAGCGTACATACTTACCGACACCCCAGAAAACAAAAAGACCCACTGCAAAAACCGCAAACCAATATAGATAAGTAATCATTTGAGCCTCGTATTGTTTTTGCCGTTCACTTGATAATTGTTCGACGGCTATTGGAATAGAAACGATTTTTTACACTATACATCAAGGCAAACAATAACAATAATTCGATTAATCCCAAACTCCCACCACCGGAATCCGTTGTATCCAATTTCAAAAGTGTATTTTTAGGAGGATTTAAACTGTCTGCGGTATCAGGACTGGCATTTAATACAACAATATTGGTAATCAAAACCAAATTGTTTCCGTCAACTGGCAGATTATTTCGGTAATCTTCTGTGGTGTAATTGCGCACAGGAAAATCGGAATAAATTCCCATATTAAAAGTGTTGATTGCCGCAATGGCTTCCAACACCGGCATGCTGGCTTCAGTGACCTGACCGAATACAGTGTAACCTTGACTATTATCAAAATTGGGATCAAATAATGTAGAGTTGTCTTTTAAATTGAAAAACCACTCGCTGGTTGCGCTATTAGGTCTTTGCCCCACCTTTGCCATCGCAATAGTGCCGCGCACATTTGAATAAACCGGTTCGTTAATCACACTCGGTTTGCGCTTTATTGAATTCAGAGGAAGGCTGTTATTGTAGGTCAAAGCACCACCTTGAATAATGGCCAAATTCTCAACCGATCTATGAAACAAGGTGTTGGCATAAGCACCGTCATCAATATAATCCAAAAAGTTTTTGACTGTTTCTGGGGTTGTTTTGTCAAACAGATTGACTTCAACATTACCCAGTACAGTTTGAAATTGCACAGTAGTCGCATAGCCCGGAGCACCTATAAAAAGACTCGATAATAATATGAGTGACGAGCCTAGAGCGTTACGGGAAAAGCTGGAAAACAAACTCATGAAATAGACCTTTTAGTGATAATTTTTAACCGACGACATGTTAAATCCCCCGATGGAACAAAAACAGTCATTTTTTGTATCGACTGAGCAGTTAGCTCAAGTCTGACCATTAATCCTGATGAGTGTTCATTTGCCTGAATAATTTTATAGTCATCCAACCCAGCAATCCGATGGCAATCAACAAAAGCCCCCAAAACAAGATAGATTTCCATGAAACAGCTGCTGTTGGCTCTTGATATTCAGGATTCAGAAAAGTCCATTGATGGTTTACCCAGTCAACTGATTGATTATTAATCAGGCTGTTTAATATACGAGCCTGGGCATCTGTATTGGTATCAGCAGTAACGAACAAACGATACGGCGGTGTTTGGTTACCAATAAATTGAATATATTTTGAAGAGGTATGGAATATTAATTCCGGAGTTAATTCAGGTTTTAATTCCGTTGCAAATTCCAATCGAAGTTCCGTGAGATCCTGGCCCAGTGAAAAAAGGTTATCGGATGAAAACCAGCGGGATCCTACTTTAGTGTTAAACCATATACCTTCATATACAAGCTTCCAGGGAGCATTGTGTTTTTCTTTGCCTAAAATTCTGATTTTATCGCCATAAACCTGTTCCGCCAGATTCAGTGTAACTTTGTTAATAACAGCATTATCCTTGCGATGAAAGTCCCAGGCAGTTTTGGATTCCCAGTTATCTTGATGCTGCAACTTAATGGATTTTTGTGAGGATGACTTTTGCCCTTTGATTATCCATTGTGTATCAGCGGGATAAAAATGCTCCGTTGATTCTTCAACAAATTTAATCGTCGATATTCTTATTCCCTGACAAAACTCAATACAACGAAGTTGTAAATATTGATAATCATTGGAATCCAAATTCAATGGAATTTGATTTTGAATCAATGACTGCCCCTCTTTTTCAAGCCAAACAAGATTGGAATCAGTCAATTTTTGCCAATGATGCAAATCCTGACTCGCCGATACTTCCCAATGTTGATATTGATTGGATTCTTTATAATTCCATTCCAGAATCAACTGTCTGATTTTCAAATCAGTTGTAGCGGGTGAAACATCTTTCAAATGAATTAAATAGAACTCAGGATTCTGGATATTGGCAGGTTCAGCAGCTTGATTTGATTCAATATCGACCTTCATATTGTCAGCCGTTATTTGAATACGGGTAGAACCTAATTTGCGCAAGCCCTCTTCACTGGTATCAGGTGCTACCGGAAAAAAGATTGCGGGAATCTCGCGCTTTATATTCTGCGATTCCGCGGCGGCATCCAGAATGCGAAATGGCAAGTTATTCCCTTGCGCATCACGCACTTGCAAATCGGCAAAATAAGGTTTTCGTGAAAAATAATAAATCTCTTTTTCCAAAGGCGCCTGAATATAAGTTTCACCGCTATTGATTTCAAAAACCGCAACTGAATTTGAATCAGCAAAGGAGTAGATTGAATAAGATGAACAAATTAACCACAGCACCAGTAGTTTATAAAAATGTAATTTCATTTTGAAGGTTCCTGAGCATTTTTCGCGGCAGGCGGCATAGGTGAAATATAACCAATCAATAACATCAACCCGCCTACAGCCATAAATGAAACAATCCTTGCCACTGTGCCACTATTGGATAAATCTTTGGTAAAGAGTTTCAATACCACCATTAATAATAAACCTGCACCTACAATCCACAAAGTACGATTCTGCATTTTTCTCGATAAATTCATTACCACCAAGGCACAAACGGACCACAAAATTGAAAGTGCCATTTGAACGGTTGAGCTCTGCCAAAGTGTTGAAAAATCATAATCAATTTGAGTGTATTGATGAATCGCTCTCAGTGTGACTGTATTAACCCAAATAAAAACCAGCAACCCAATTAAACCGGTTTTATACAAGATTGGCCACTGATGAGTAGAAGCCAAGCCACGAAGCAATACAAAACCGGAAAGAATAGTAATCGTGAGCTGCGCCAAATCTAACGGATTTAAAACCGGAAGATAGAATTCAAAAATACTGCCGGATTGTTTGACCGCTATAAAAAACCAGCCAAGGGTAATCAGTATAAAAGGAACCGGAATAACATCCTGATAAATCGTTCTCCAAGTATCGAGCGGCCAGTGCGTTCGTGAATTTAATCCAATCAACAAAACAACAGCTGGAACAAATACCATAAACCAAATAAATAATTGTGCAGTATCTCTTTGCATCACCGAACTCAAGAAATTCGTATAATCGGCAACACCTGTGGCCTGCCATAAAAGTAAGAGCAACACCAATAAACTACTGGCTAAATGGACGAACTGCAAAGCATGGTGCCATTGAATTTTTTCCAAACGCCAAATGAAATAATATTGCGCAGATAAAAACACAACAAAAGGTAAACCCAGCATCCATCCCGTTGGGAAGGGAATAACATGATCAAGAAATCCCCAAAGAGTCCAGAAAATTGAAACCAGTAGATAAACATGCCCTGCTTTACCTAAACCCGACCAGTCCAGTTTTTTAGCAATGATTATTTGCAACAACAGACTGGCTGCGATTATAAAATAAAAAATCGCACACATATTTTCTCGCGCCATATGATGGTTAAGCTCCAGGATAATCGCCCACAACCACCAAATTACTGAAATTACTATCATGGATTTTCCAAATCCATGCTCGAACAGTGATGCATTATTTGCAAAGCGAAAGTAACAATAAGCTATTAAAAAACCGGAAAGCGATAAAATAATCACACTAATAAAATCGCCAGCAATAATTGGCAATTGCCCCGCAGATATACCATTGTCAGCAAGAGTCGCTATACAGGCAGCAAAATAAAGAATTATGCCTGCACATCTTGGCAATAGACGCTGTTGACGCAAACCAATCCAGACCAATCCCGCCGCTTCAAATGCCCAGGTCGCTGATGTCCAATCAGCATTTAAACCCAAGGGAATGGCGAGAGTCGCAAAACCTACACCCAATGCCAAAAATGATTCAACCAATAATCTGTGAGTTTGCAAATATTTCAACCACAACCAGCGAGCCAAACCTGTGTAGATAAATGCCAAAATCAACGCACTGATCGCCAAACCATATTCTGTGTGTTTTAACAAAGCGACTTGCAAACTAAACGCTGCAACAGGTAATCCAAATACCAAACTGCCATCCACCAAACCCTTCAGATTAGGCGGCTGTTTCAAAGAAAAAAGAATGGAAATAATTAAATACAATAAGAAAAAGGCAATTAAAAACGGTTGCGTGCCGAGATAAAATTGAGGTTCATATTTCAATACCCCCCAAACAGCCGTGATGATAAAAGTGAAAACAAATCCAATCCAATTTAATAGTCGCCAGGCTTTAAACCAGCTGATCGCAAATATACCTATATTCAACACCAAATAAACACTGAATAAACCTACATGATTGCCAGAGCCATCCGAAGTTAAGATAGGAGCCAGAAATCCACCGGCAGTGGCCATAATCGCCAAGACTTGTGCATTTTGCAGCAAAGCCAAAACAACACCGAAAATAACAAACACAAATAATAAAACCAGCGCAGCAGAATCCGGCATAACCTCATACATTTTTGCGGCAGCGAAACTGGTGAGATAAAGAGCAGCCAGGCCACCACCTTGTAAAACCAATCCATAGCTTCCTTCTTTGTTTCGGGTCTTCCAACCTATCGCAATCAAGACAATCGCGATAATACCAACACAGGAAAGTC
>CAZICR010000066.1:0-730 GCA_964537795.1 uncultured Cellvibrionaceae bacterium
CCCAAAATAAAAACCGGTTTGGCGCAGAAATATCTATTCGCTTGTTTGTTTTTCCTTTCTAATTGCATCCCGCGTTAGTTCACACAAAAGGAACAATTTTTCTTAAGCTGAGAATTTGGAATTATTTAAATAAAAACTTCCGGTGACACATTCAAACTCATCACTACACACATTAAACAAATAATCTACACAAGGAGTTACTTATGCCAACCCCTACAAAACAAGGGTTAGTCATCCGTACAAAACTTGCTCTTGCAATAGGCGCATGCGGACTTTTCTGCACTGCCCCAGCAGTATTTGCACAAGATGAAGAGAAAACCGACAAAGACGTGGAAGAAGTAGTCATTGTTGGATCTCTTATTCGTCAAACCAGTCTGAAAACCATTTCCCCTACAAAATTATTCCTGCGTGAAATGGCTACAGAAGCCGGGCTTAGTACTACGACTGATTTGCTACAAGGAATCGCTTTTACAGGGGGCGCTGAACAAATCAATAATTCCTATGCCGGTTTTGTTACCGATGGCGGCCCTGGTGCAAATACCATTTCACTGCGTGGTTTGGGTGCAACCCGCACTTTGGTTCTGATCAACGGACGACGCATTGCCCCATCAGGTACGCGTGGTGCCGTAGGTTCAGCAGATCTGAATACATTGCCTAGTGGCATTCTTGACAGGGTGGAAGTACTACGTGATGGCGCATCGACTATTTATGGATCGGATGCCATTAGTGG
>CAZICR010000066.1:740-3281 GCA_964537795.1 uncultured Cellvibrionaceae bacterium
AACCAAAGATGATCTGGACGGTGTGACTCTGGAAGGTGAATTCAATGATCCCACTGAAGGAGCGGGTGAGCAGACACGATTCTCCCTTTCCGGTGGTATGAAAGAAGAAAATTTCCGTTTATCCGGTTCATTAGATTTTTATGAAAGAGAAGCTCTGACACTGGCTGATCGCGATTGGACGCGCTGCAACCAATATCAGCAACGCAATCCAGTAACAGGGGCTTCCATGGATTTTATTGACCCCAATACTGGAAAATCCAAGTGTTACCCTATCAGTGCTACTGGCGCCAATGGCACCACTATCAACACCATAGCTACACAACTAATTACTTCGACCAATTACGCGTCCTTTGGTCTCACTTCCCCTGTTGTCGGCGCATCGGGTACAACCGATACCCGGTTTGACCGGTTTCGTCCCAATGCAGCTGTCACTAGTGGTTTGGTTGGGTTCGAAGGGGTAGGTGGCGGAACTAATAGTACGAATGTTCGCGACACCTTTGATCCTGACATGCTGAAGAAGAGCCTGATATCCCCCGTTAGAAATTACATCGGTTTTCTGGAAGGGCGATATGACCTGGGAAGTTCTGAAATCTACGCCGAAATGTTGGCATCAAAACGACAATCAAACCAGACAATCTATCGATCTCTAGTGTTGGACTACCGCCGTGGTAGTCCGGTAATACCGACCAATTTAGCATTTTCCAATCAATCGGGCCCGCAGGCGACTACTGGCGGTGCCAATGTAGGCGTTAAAGTGTTCACAGGTTTTGGAGCCGATACCAGCTCACAGGAAGTTGACTTCTACAAGCCAACTATTGGCGTCAGGGGAGATCTGACTTTCTTACCTGACTGGAACTACGATGCTTACTTTAGTTATTCCAAGTCCAAGGGAACCTACCAATCCAATGGATTCCTGATAGATAAACTCACCTATGCCAACAATGTTGTGCCTGCTACTTCGAATCTTGACCCTTCGTTGGTACGTAATGGTTTAACCTGTAGCATCAACCTCACTCGTCCGGGTGAAAAGTGTATTCCATACCCAATGATTACCGCAGAAACCATCGGAGGTAACCTCCCGCAAGATTTCAGGGATTACATTTTTCGCAGCCTGGAAGGTGAAACCAAATTTTATGAATCTATACACAGCTTGATTTTGAATGGCCCTCTGCTCAGATTACCTGCCGGTGAAGTCCAGGCGGCGGTCGGACTGGAGCATCGCCGCTCGCAAATTTATGATCTACCCGATGAGAATATCGTCAGGGGCAATGTGGACGGCACCAGTGCAGCTATTACAGCCGGGAAGGATAATGTTTCTGAAATTTACACTGAAATTGAAGTACCTATTTTGAGCGAGCAACCCTTCGCTGAAAAACTATCGGTCAACACTTCTTTGCGCTATACCGATTATGACTCCTACGGATCTGATGAAACCTACAAGCTGGGCTTCATCTACTCCCCAAGTGGTTGGATTTCGTTACGCGCCTCTCAAGGGACTTCATTTCGTGCCCCGGCGCTTTTTGAACAATTTCAGGGGGCTACCAGTGGTTTCATAAACTCCTCCAATGACCCTTGTAACAACTACGGATTAAGCCCAAACCAGTTTCGTGTGGCTAATTGTAGCTCTGAAGGACTACCACCCACATTTTCTGCCAGCACCAGTGTCCAGGTCATAAGTGCAGGCGGCGCTGATGCTGGATTATTTGCAGAAACCTCAAAAAATTTGACTTACGGCATCATATTGGAACCTGAAATCAGCGATTCAACCAATATGATCCTGACTATTGATTATTTTGATATCGAAATATCAAATGGTGTCGATAAGGCAGGCGCAGCAACAATATTACCCTTGTGTTATGACACCCAGGATTTTTATGCCGGTGGCGGTTACTGTCGCCAGGTTTCCCGTAATCCTGTATCACCAAGACAGCTAACTGTACTGAACCCCTACACCAATATCTCAACCAATATCTCTCGCGGTATAGATGTTGATTTGACTTTTGATCAGGATCTACCCTTGGGCGTTATCCTGACCAACATCAACATGACTCGCTACTATGCGCAGGAAGAACGGCGCTATGAGGGGGATCCGCTGAAGGAATTTAATGGGAGTTTGAATAGACCTAAATATGGCGCTACGGCCAATATTGGTTATGAATTGGCTAACTGGAAGCTCACTTATGGTGTTGAATGGATCAGCAGCATGAGTGGGTACAAAGAAGCAAAAGAAAACCCGGAGACCAGTAGGTTTGATTTGGAAGTACCCAGCTATTTTGAGCATAGACTTTCCCTGCGTTATAAAACGGACAACTGGAAAACCACCTTAGGGGTACGCAATTTGACCAACGAAACCCCTCCGGAAATTTCAGCAGGCTCTCTTTTCTCGCGTGTTGGAAACTCACCCCTATACAGCGGCTACGACTATGTCGGTCGTGAGTTATTCGTGAATTTTCAGATCAATTTATAACCAATCCGGAATAAAAAAGGGCGCTGGTCAGGCGCCCGAAATCAGGGAGGAACTCTATGCTCAAAACACTGCCA
>CAZICR010000066.1:3381-11191 GCA_964537795.1 uncultured Cellvibrionaceae bacterium
AGATCCAGAAGCTGGGTATGGCTGGTTTTCAGCATTTATTACTTTATACCTATGTATTACGTGCAATATTCCACTCTGGAAATTGCCATCCAACTATTGGCCTATTTCACTTTCATCGCTCTCTATCTCTGGGCATTCAAACTTCCCAGAGCCAAAGGTTGGATACCTATCAGCTTAATCACGTTGATTGCCGTCAGTATCTCGCCGCTCACGGTTGGTTCCAGTACCTTTTTTTCATTTCTGGGTGTGCTGATTGGCTTTACTTACTCCACACGTACTTTGTTAATCCTGTTGAGCGGTTATGTCGCAATCATTTTGTTGTTTCAATTTTATTTATACGAGAACTATCCATTTCAGTTTTTCGGTTTACCTGCACTTATGGGTTTAGTCACCACCAGTATTGTGGGTTACATGGAAAAATTTCGTGAAGAGAATCGTATCCAATCACTCAAAAGCAGCCAGGAAATTCAACAGCTGGCAGTAATTGCAGAACGCGAAAGAATTGCACGGGATTTACACGACATTCTCGGCCACACCCTATCGAGTATTGCTTTAAAAGCAGAGCTGGCAGAGAAACTCTTATCACAAGAAAAAAATACCGAAGCCAAAGAACATATTCGCGATTTACATCAAATTGCACGCAATAGTTTAAGTTTGGTAAGACAAACTGTTTCCGGCTATAAACACCGCGGACTTACCGGCGAAGTGATTGATCTGTGTGACAAATTAAGACAACAAGGCTTTATCGTGAATTTGCGCGGTGACATTCCTAATCTGACTCCACGCGCAGAAACTGCTGTGATTCTTGCCTTGACTGAACTCACAACCAATTTATTACGTCACAGTAACGCATCACATTGTGAAATTCATTTTTTGAACGACGACAAAAATATCAACATTTGTGTTCAAGACAATGGAAAAGTGAAGCAGATAGAACAGGGGAACGGATTGCACGGTATTCAGGAACGTCTTGCTGCCATAGCAGGTGAGTTATTAATTGATATATCCAAAGGCTGTCGTTTTGATATACGTTTACCAAAATCCGAATTAATTCAGGTAACACAATGAAAATATTACTCGCCGAAGATCAAGCCATGGTACGCGGTGCGCTCGCGGCTTTGTTGGGCATGGAAAATGGATTTAATGTTACCCAGGCAGAAGACGGCGACAAAGCCTTGTTGCTTTTGAAACAACAAACTTTTGATATTTTACTCACGGATATTGAAATGCCAGGTCGTTCCGGTCTGGAATTGGCACAATGGGTTTTACAACATAAAATACCAACAAAAACCATTATCATCACCACCTTTGGTCGCGCCGGTTATATTCGTCGAGCAATTGATATGGGCGTTAGTGGATTTTTACTGAAAGACTCCCCCTCAGCCGAATTGATTCAAGCGATTTATCGTATTCGCGATGGCAAACGCGTGATTGATGGCGAATTGGCAATGATGGCCTTGGGTGAAACCGATCCCCTCAACGATAAAGAAAGGCGCTCATTGCGTTTGGCATCTGAAGGCAAGACTACCGCAGAAATTGCTGTCACCCTGCACTTGTCAGAAGGCACAGTACGCAATTATCTTTCCGAAGCCATTGCCAAACTCAATGCGGCCAATCGTGTTGATGCAGCGAGAATTGCGCGACAAAAAGGCTGGATTTAAACCTTACATTTCTTGTATACAAATTAAGTTTCCTGCATCTTCCTTCTACTGATAGAATCCCCTGCCATTGCAGGGCACGGCAATCAGTCCTGCAAATCCAAAAAATTTGTTGTTTACAATTAAAATAAAAGGTCCTCAACCATGCTAACACCGGATCAAATTCGGCAAATGCCCGAATATATTGCATTAACACAAGCCCGTAAAAAAATTCTGATTCCGCTCTCAATCGCTACGGTCGTTGCTTATTTTGCCTTGGTACTCACTATAGGATTTTTTCCACAATCGCTCGGCGCATCTTTTTTAGGTGGAACAACGTCAATCGGCGTGACTCTGGGCCTGGGATTAATTCTTCTGTGTTTTGTCATTACAGGCATTTATGTAACTTACGCCAACCGTGTGCTTGAGCCACTGGTTAAAAAAATACAAGACAAAGCCAGAGGTGAAGCGTGAAATTATTAATTGTTTTATTAGCATTCTTACCACTACAGGTTTTTGCGGATCAAGAAAATACCCACACGGGCATTCTTGCCTGGATGGGAAATAACCAAGCCTTGATGATGTTTTTTGCCTTTGTTTTTTTAACGGTGGGCATCACTATTTGGGCATCAAAACGCACTAAATCAACAAAAGATTTTTATGCAGCCGGTGGTGGAATTTCCGGTTTCCAAAATGGCTTGGCGATTGCGGGCGATTATATGTCTGCTGCTTCTTTCCTGGGTATAGCCGGTTTGGTTTATGCATCCGGCTTTGATGGATTAATTTATGCCATAGGTTTTTTAGTCGGCTGGCCAATTGTTTTATTGTTAATTGCTGAACCTTTGCGCAATTTAGGTAAATACACTTTTGCCGATGTTGCGTCTTTCCGTTTACAACAAAAACCCATTCGTATTCTCGCTGCCAGCGGTTCACTCATCACCGTTATTTTTTATTTGATTGCGCAGATGGTGGGCGCCGGAAAATTAATTGAATTACTGTTTGGCCTGCCATACGAAACCGCTGTGATCATAGTCGGTGTATTGATGACGTTTTATGTTACCGCTGGCGGTATGTTAGCGACTACCTGGGTGCAATTAATCAAAGCGGTGCTTTTGTTATCCGGCGCAACTTTGATGGCGATACTGGTAATGGTTCAAGTCGGTTTCAATTTCGAAACATTATTTAATCGCGCTGTGGATGTGCATGCAAAAGGCGAATTGATTATGGCCCCAGGCACATTGGTGACTGATCCTATATCAGCAATTTCTTTAGGCATGGCATTAATGTTTGGCACCGCCGGTTTACCGCATATTTTAATGCGCTTTTTTACTGTACGCGATGCAGTACAAGCAAGACGTTCGGTATTTTACGCCACGGGTTTTATTGGTTATTTTTACATACTGACGTTTATCATCGGCTTCGGTGCCATTATTTTATTAATCGGCAATGATCATTATTTTGTTGATGGCGCCATCAAAGGCGGCTCCAATATGCCAGCTATTCATCTCTCTCACGCTCTGGGTGGCGACATGTTGATGGGCTTTATTTCTGCTGTTGCCTTCGCGACTATTTTGGCCGTTGTTTCCGGTTTAACACTGGCAGGCTCCAGTGCAATTTCTCACGATCTTTACGCGACATTAATTTTAAAAGGTGACCGCAACGAGAAAAAAGAAATTCGCGCATCACAAATTGCCACTATCTGTTTAGGCGCAATTGCGGTGTTATTGGGAATTGTATTTGAAAATCAAAACGTCGCCTTCATGGTGGGCCTCGCATTTTGCGTAGCCGCCAGCGCAAACTTTCCAATTTTATTGTTATCCATGTACTGGAAAGGTTTAACCACTCGCGGTGCAGTAGTCGGTGGCGCAGTAGGCTTATTATCCGCTCTGATTTTAGTAATCATAGGCCCAACCGTCTGGGTAGACGCATTCCATTTTCCCGAAGCCATCTTCCCTTACAAATACCCTGCCCTCTTCTCAATTTCTGCGGCTTTCATTGTGACCTGGTTAGTGTCAATCACTGATAACTCCGCATCCGCACAAAAAGAACGCATAGCATTCGACACACAATTTGTGCGCTCACAAACAGGATTGGGAGCGAGTGAAGCGTCTGATCATTAATGGATTTTATTCCCTCCCCCGAAAAGGGGAGGGTTAGGTGGGGTAAGGCCTTTAAATTTTATTTTGATAACTCTTTTTCCATTAAATGATCCATCAAATCATCTATATCACTACTATAAGAAAAATTTTCAATCATCCAGTGATCTTTTTGTTTATAAAAAGTGAAGTGGATTTCAAATGGCTGCCTTTCACTCAAACAAATATACATATCTTTTCTATATCTCTTAATAATAGTTTTACTTGCAAATGGCTCACAACTACTTGGAGTGCCGACTGAGCTTACATAATCAACAAATTTCACTTTCGTAGTTTCAACTTCTAATTTGTTTTCAACAAAGTAGGGATTAGTTCCAATAACGTATTCAAAAGCTTCTTTAGTTTTTCCTGACACAAGTAGAGATATTGTGTCTTTTATTACCGTATTCGGATTTATTTCTTCAGCATGCAGAACTGTGAAATTGAACAGCAAAATTAATAAAACAATAGGTCTCATAATCAATTTCCACTCAATATATTTGAAATCATAGTGTAAACCATCGAATGAATATTATTGAAGTGTTTTGAAATCAAACCCTAAACTGCTTCACCAACATCTCCAATTGTTTACCGATTTCATCCAACTCCAAGCCCATTTGTTGTGACACTTGCGCGCTTTTATTGGCGGCTTCGGTGGCGTCGGCGATTTCGTGCATGTTGCGGTTGATGGATTCAATTACCTGGGTTTGTTCTTCTGCGGCGGTGGCGATTTGTAAGCTGCGTTGATTGATGGTGCTGACTTGGGTATCGATAATTTTTAGTGCATCGGCAGTTGCACTCACATAACCAACAGAGGCATCCCCTTTCACCAAACTTCGTTTGATGGATTCGCTGGTAATGTTGGTGCTGGTTTGCAAACGTTGAATCATTGCCTGAATTTCGCGAGTGGATTCTTGTGTACGTGCAGCGAGTGCTCTTACTTCATCGGCCACTACAGCAAATCCACGCCCCTGCTCACCCGCACGTGCGGCTTCAATAGAGGCATTTAACGCAAGTAAATTAGTTTGTTCCGCTATTCCCCTGATGACATCCAATACTGCACCTATACCATCCACATCGGCTTGTAATTGTTGCAAACCATCTGAATCCAATTGCACCTCTTGCGATAATTCTTTAATCGCTTTGATGGATTTATTGGCTGTCATTTCTGCATCTTTTGTTACAGATTCCGCAGCAGTGACTGCGTTGGCAGATTCATGAGTACTTCTGGCAACTTCCTGAGCCGAAGCCGCCATTTCATTAATCGCACTGGCGACTTGTAAAGTTTGTTCGCGCTGATTATCCAGAATGTGAAACGTATTTTTGGTATTGGTAGAAACAGATTGCGAGACTTTGGTTAATGAAGATATAGATTGATTAATACTCGATACCAATCTATGGATAGTATCGACAAACAAATTGAATGCATTGGTTACATCACCCAATTCATCATTATGTTTATGCTGCAGTCGACGTGTTAAATCCCCGCCTCCAGTAGCTATATCGCGAAGGCCCATTGCTAATTGACTAATCGGTTGCGCAATACGTTGAGCCACCAAAACCCCTGCTGTTAGCACAGCTACAAAAATCACCGTAGCAATGATCAAAATAATCAGGAGTATGTTGTGTGTATGCGATTCGCTAGTTGCACGCGCTTGCTCTACATGTTGATCAATATCATCAATATAGAAGCCTGTACCCAGCATTAAATTCCACCTCTCCAGCCAAATGGCATAACTTAGTTTGGGATAGGCAATATCATTATTTTCGTTAATTTTTGGAAAATGGTATGTGACAAAACCACCACCCGATTTTCCCTGTTTAACCAATTCATTGATCAGGTAAACGCCATTGACATCTTTGTAATCGGCATAACTTTTACCAATATTGGTAGTGTCACTACCTGAAAAAACCCTAACTGAATTTCCATCATATCCAAAAAAATAACCGTCTTTACCATATTTGAATTGTTGTAGTGTTTTGATGGCGTCAAGCTTGGCAGTATCAGACGAGGAATTATAAAAAGGTTCAACACTCGAACGGGCGACATCCATAAGATTACGCAAATCTGTTTTGCGGGCTTCAACCAGGGTTTCACGCAGAATCGCCAAATCGCCTTCCATCATACGATCCAATTGACGATGAACTACATATAACAGGGTTAACACCACAAAGAGGCAGGGCAGACAAGCCAATAACAATAATTTATGTTTAATTTTTAGATTCATAATGACTCAAAGGAGTAAAAATACCCCTTTGAGTCTAGTTCAAGGCGCTTGAGTCTCAAGCGCAAATCAAAAATAAGACAGATTATTCCCTTATTGTTTGTAAGGCATAGCTCCCAAGTAATCTTTTTTACCTATATCAACACCGTTGTGACGCAAAATGGCATAGGCGGTAGTGAAATGAAAATAGAAATTGGGGATAACATGCTGCATCAAAAAGTCATAACCCAATAGATGCTTACCGTCCCAACGAGGATTGGTCACTTTGATGTTATCGGAATTCGCAAAATCTGCCGCTGAAAAACTGGCCAAGTAGTCTTGTACTGATTGAATTCTGGATTGTAATTCTGCAAGCGTGGTTTCGGTATCCGCATGCACAGGTACTGTGTCGGTTTTACCGGTTAATCGCGCAACACCTAATTTGGCGGTGTCGCAAGCGATTTGTATCTGCCGAATAAAATTGAATTGGTCCGGTGCCAAACGTGAATTCAACAATACATTGATATCAAATTTTTTCGCTTCTGCGTGCGCAGCAGCCTTGTTTAGAATTTCACGCAAATTACCGAACATTTTTGTGAATTGCACAATGGTTAAATCGTAGTACATGGTAATACCTCTTTAGAATGGAACAGGAGAATTAAAACAAACTGGATTGTGAGTATCAGGGTGATGAAATTGGATTTCAGATGCATGTAATAGCAATCGCGATGATTTTAATTGGCTCTCTTTATCAGCATAAAACACATCACCCAAAATCGGATGTCCAATAGCCTGTAAATGCAAACGCAATTGATGTGAACGCCCGGTCACCGGATGCAAAAACAATCGCGTCGAATTTTCTGTAATGGATCTTTCAATCACTGTAAATTCCGTCAGTGATTTTTTTCCACTGACATTACAAATTTTATATTTGGGTCGATTATCCGCATCCGCTGCAATTGGCAAATCAATCTCACCCGAATCTGGCTGCACTATACCCGCAACAACAGCAGTATAAGTTTTATGGATGATTCGCGACTGAAATTGTTTACTGATTTCCGACAACGCCGCTTTCGACAAGGGAATCACCATAATCCCCGAGGTATCAAAATCCAAACGATGCACTATTGCACTTCCGGGGTAAATCGGCGCCAATCGGGTTTGCACCGAATCCTGATTGGCTGGGTTGCGCCCTGGCACACTCAATAATCCCGAGGGTTTGTTGATCATCAGAAAAGACTTTTCTTGATGCAAAATTCCAATCTCATCTTGACACAGCGGCAAGATCGCAAGGAATTCAATGTCGTTAGGTGACCTGCGCATTCATCATTCCAAAAATCAGAGGGCTCAGTGTAAGGAATGTTTGCGACAAGGCAAGCCGTTTTCGTCATGGAAAACCCGGCAAAACCTACTAGGCTCAATATTTGATCATCCCACCGAAATGGAGCGCAAATGGAAAAGTTCAATTCTGATCGTCGTCGATTATTAAACCAAGGTATAAAACTCGCCGGTCTTGGACTAACCGCAATCAAGGCTCCTTACGTCTTCGCTAAAACCCAAACCACTTTGAGGGTGATGGGCACCCATGTGACATTGCAAGAAGAAATTCGTAAACAAGCCATGGCAGATCTGGGAATTAATTTACTCTTTGAGCCTAAAGGCGAAGCCGAGTTAGTACAAAAAGCCACAACTCACCCGGACCAATTTGATCTTTATGAACAATGGACCGACAGTATTCGTACCCTCTGGCAAGCCAACGCCATACAGCCCATCAAAACCGAACGATTGAAATACTGGAACGAAATTAACGACATTTCGAAAAAAGGTCGCATAA
>CAZICR010000067.1:0-11172 GCA_964537795.1 uncultured Cellvibrionaceae bacterium
TGATCAGGTAAATCCCAATATTGATTTGGATGCCTCACCTTTTTATTTACAAAAAAAATCAAGTAGCTGGTCTGAAAACCTGAATAGCAATGGATTACGCAGAGCAACTCGTTGTGCTGCAATCAGCTCATTTGGTGCTGGTGGTTCCAATGGTCATTTGATTGTTGAAGAAGCACCAAAACGGAATAAACAAATTGATAAATCTAAAAAATTACGAATTTTTATTTTTTCAGCAAAAGATGAATTACGGCTAAACGATTATGTAGGTAAATTTATTCAGTTCCTTGAAACTGAAAAAACAACCGTATCCCTTGATGATATTGTTTATACCTTACAAGCAGGAAGGGATACAGAAGTTGAGCGCTTGGCTGTAATCGCAGATAACGCCGATGATTTAATACAACATTTAAAAACCTATAAAGCTGGCCTAACTGCTTCAGGTGTTTTTAATGCCAATGCTTCAGGAGCTTACAAAGAAAATTCACTTTTGCCTTCCGGTGAAAGTGGTCGTGAATATATCAACAGTTTAATCAAGCACAATGAGTTTGCAAAAATTGCGGCCTTGTGGGTTCAGGGCGCAATTATCGATTGGAATCTTCTGCAAGTAGGGAATAAGGCTTACAGAATTTCAATGCCTGCTGCTCCTTTCCATACATCAGCTTTTTGGATTAATCGTCGTTCGGATTCAAATATATATTTGCATGCGAATCGCATGATGTCTACAAGTTTACATCCATTGATCGATAGTAATATTTCGACCTTTGACCAGCAAGCCTACGCTAAAACCTTTACAGAAACAGAAGACTACTTAAAACATCATAGAGTGTTTGGCAAAGCTTTATTGCCTGGTGCGGCCTATCTTGAAATAGCAAAGGTTGCCGCGAATTTGGCTGGTATTAATGATGGTCTTCGATTTGAAAATGTTCAGTGGAAAAATCCTCTTTATGTAGGTAATTCAGTTGATACCAGAGTTTTACTGGATCCTGATACAAACAATATTTCGTTTGAGGTGGTATCCAGTGAAAATCAACAACTCATTTATGCAACTGGAGAATTGGTTTTAGAAACAGGCAGTACCAATCCGGAAAATAGCAAAATAGCGATAGAAAAAATCAGGCAGTCTTCATCAAAAACCATAGAGGCCTCGGGGTTCTATAGCTCATTAAAAAATAAAGGATTTGAATATTCTGGAATATTCCGGTCATTAGATAAAATTTATTTTAATGATGGATTTGTTTTGGCAAGTCTTAATAAGAAAGTAAAAGATTTGACGGGTGATAGAAGCTACTTGTTCAATATTGCCATTATCGATGCAGCATTCCAGAGTTTATTTGTGTTAATTGAACAGCTTGATATCCACAGCGGAGCAAAATATGTTCCTGCATTTTGTAATAGCTTGAGTTTTTCTGTACAGAGCATGGAAAAAGCTAGCTATATTTATGGCCAATTTAAACAGCAAGATACAGAAACAGGTAACTTGGTTTTTGATATCAACATTTGCGATTCTGATGGCAATCGCCTGGCTCTTATTCAAGACTTTGTTGTGGCGGCAATTAGGGATAGCGCGTCATCTGTAAAATCCAATCAGGAATACAAGACAGGTTACTTAATTCCTTATTGGAAAGTTGTATCACCGGCAATTACACATGCAAACCACAATAGCATTTATATTGATTTTGGTAAAAAATATCCTGTTGGGTTTAAAGGCTTAAGGGTTATTCCTGATACACAATTTATTCAACTTGACTCACAGTCAATAAAAGCTGATCTGTCACAGGTTAATTCATGGAAAAGAATTTTTAATCAGGCGCACCAACTAGAAAATACTGATCAACTGCATATCATTATTGCAACAGCTGACGATAATAGCGATCAGCTATTGGCCGATCTATTCAAGCTTGTTAAATCGCTTTCTATTAGTTTGGTCGATGAGCCATCAGTAAACCTTGTTCATCTTTCACTTCTTGTTAATAGCTATCCATTTAATCCCGTAAAAGCGTTACCGGGTATGTTGAAATCCTTGCAACAAGAAAACTCCCGTATTCTGTGTAGTAGCATCGAGTATCAGGCTGATATTAGTGATGAAGAATTACTCAATGTGATTGATATGGATTATGTACGGGAAAAAACCAATCCTGTTTCGGCAATTGCACGATATAGGGCTGGTCAATTTTCTGTACAAGAATTCATGCCATTGGATGTCGTTGAAAATGAAATGCCCAGGTCCTTCAAATCCAATGGAAATTATTTGATTACAGGAGGTGCGAATGGCATAGGGAAAATTGTTGCGGAATATTTATCGAAACAATATCAAGCCAATTTGATTTTGATAGGACGATCAGGCTACAACCAATCCATTACTGATTTCCTGGATGATCTTAAAATTAATGGCAGCGAAGCCGTTTATTTCTCTGCTGATGTTACCAATTCGGATGAAATGTTATCGGTTATTGAAAAATCCCAAGCAAGATTCGGGAATATAAATGGTGTTATTCATAGTGCTGGATGCACAAGGGATTCATATCTTTTTAATAAAACGCAAGCCGATTTTAACAGTGTTATATCGCCTAAAATGGTCGGTACCCGAATTCTTGATCAGGTTACAGCTAACCTTGATCTCGATCTTTTTGTGGCATTTTCTTCTTTGGCATCAGTCATTGGCAATGCAGGCCAAACAGATTATGCATTGGCAAACAATTATCTTGATGTTTTTGCACAGGATAGAAATGATCAGGTTTTAAAACAACAGCGCAGTGGCAAAACAATCGCTATTAATTGGCCATATTGGCAACAGGGCGGAATGCAATTATCAGCAGATAATGTACAAAAAATAATAGACGAAACCGGTCTTGCACCTATGCCTTCAGATTCTGGTCTGGTTGCCCTGGAGTTTTGTGTTGCCCAATCCGGTGTATCGCAGCTGGTTATTACTTATGGTGATAACAACAAGCTGATGAATTTATTCAGTGATGGGAAATCTGAATCCAATGCAGTAATAACTCACAATGGAAGTGCAACTGCACCGCTAACTGAATGTAATCCCGATGACGCAAAAAAATGGATTGTTGATCAAATTAAAATATTCGTCAGCACTGAAACCCGATGGGATACCAATAAAATTTCCATGGTGGAACCTTTTGGCACTTATGGAATTGATTCGGTGATGACCTTAAACCTTACCAAAAGGTTATCCGGAATATTTGGTAATCTTCCCAAAACATTATTTTTTGAATATCAGAATGTTCAGTCCTTGAGTGATTATTTTGTTAAAAATTACTTGTCTACTATAGGGCAACAGATTAGTAAAAATTCAAATAAACCTGATGTCCGGCCGCCCATTGTCAGTCATGATTTTTCATCAAAAAGTAAATCAAATACGAAATACATGGATCGCCGCCAATGGTTGATGTCAAAAAAATACGGAGCTAATTCTGAAAATCAAAAAGAACCTATCGCAATTATTGGTCTTGCTGGTCGTTATCCCGATGCGGATAACATTCAGGATTTTTATCAAAATTTATTAACCGGACGGGATTCCATACAAGATATTCCTGATTGGCGCTGGGATAACAAAAATTATTTTGATAAAAGCCGTCATGCCACAGGAAAAACCTACAGTAACTGGGGTGGTTTTATTCGCGATGTTGATCAGTTTGATCCATTGTTTTTTAACGTATCACCAACAGATGCTATTACCATGGATCCGCAAGAGAGATTATTTTTGGAATCCAGCTGGAATTGCATAGAAGACGCAGGTTATTCAAAAGCACAACTGGCAAATTCCAAAACAGGTGTTTTTGCAGGCATCATGTGGAGCCACTATCATTTTAGTGGAATTGATACAGAGCCAGTACAAAGCAAAAAATATCCGGAATCCAATTATGCTTCAGTAGCTAATCGTGTTTCTTATTGGTTTGGTTTCAGTGGTCCAAGTATGACGATTGATACCATGTGCTCATCTTCTCTCACAGCAATTCATTTAGCCTGTGAAGCTATCAGAAGCAATCAATGTGAGATGGCAATTGCAGGTGGAGTGAATTTAACCTTGCATCCATACAAGTATTTGCAATTATCAGGCGCACAATTTTTATCAACAGACGGACGTTGCCGCAGTTTTGGTGAAGGTGGTGATGGTTATGTTCCAGGTGAAGGTGTTGGTAGTGTTTTATTAAAACCATTATCAAAAGCACTGGCTGATAAGGATCATATTTACGGTGTGATTAATGCGAGCTCAATTAATCATGGCGGAAAAAGCAATGGCTATACAGTTCCAAATCTCCAGGCTCAAGCGGCATTGATTCGCGAAGCGATTGATAATTCGACTATTAATCCTGCTGACATCTCTTATATCGAAGCTCATGGTACAGGCACGCCATTGGGTGATCCAATTGAATTACAAGGCATCAAGAAAGCATTTGATGGTATTGAAGCACCGAGATCCTGCGCAATTGGCTCGGTAAAATCCAATGTAGGGCATTTGGAGGCTGCATCAGGCATCGCTGGCTTAACAAAAGTTTTGCTGCAAATGAAATCGAAAAAAATATTTCCGTCATTGCATGCAGAAGTATTAAATCCCAATCTGGATTTATCCCAATCTTCATTCAGGGTCAATACCAAGCTTAATGATTGGATGGCTAACAATAATCATTTTGTTGCGGGTGTCAGTTCATTCGGTGCTGGCGGCAGTAATGCATTTTTGTTAGTTGAATCTTTACCTGCCAATCAAGAATCATCAGACCCGTTTACATTCTATCCGGCAGTGATTGTTCCGGTTTCAGCCCGTAATGAGCAATCACTTCACCAGTATTTACAGCAATTGGTTTTGTTTTTGGAAAATGTAAAAACGGGTAACTCTCTGTTTGCAGTAAATGAACAATTCGGCAGTATTATCAAAACATTGCAGACTGGAAAAACAGAATTTCAATCGCGTATAGCAATAGTGGTTAAATCCCTGGATGACTTGCTCATCAAATTAAAAACAGTAATTGCAGGCAATAGTAATCTGGAAGGAATTTACAGTGGTTTTGTTGAAAATGAAATCAATACAGAGGCAGGTCTCTATGATGATTTGGCAGATGCTGCAATTGATATAACAGCACTTAATTCAATTGCGGATTACTGGGTTGAGGGTGGTAGTGTCAATTTTGGAAAAATATTCAAGCATATTTCAGGATGCAAAGTTTCTTTACCCACTTATTGCTTTGACAAAAAATCCTATTGGTATCATGGAAAATCGTTAAGTTCAGAAAGCTTATCTGATGTTGTTGAGTCCCCGATTTTGGAATCCATAGCGATAGACACCGATTATTCGAACTTGTTGGATAATCAATTTCTTCTGGATTCCGTTGATTATGAAAAGAGTACCGAAAGTGGGTTTACATTTAAATCCACTTTCAAAAGTGATGCGGTAGTTGTTGCAAACCATCAATTTGACAATCGTTCACTGTTACCAGGTGCTGCTTATATTGTAATGTTACGAGAAGCCATGGATTCTCTTGACTTAAAAACAAAAAACCAATTATCAAATGTGCGCTGGCAAGCGCCTATATTTGTTGATTCGAAAATTGAAGTTTTTACTACCATAGAAAACACCGGAGACAAATGCCGTTATAAAATCTGGACCGATATTCAAAATCCTGTAACACATGGAGTCGGTGAGTTGCGGGAAAATGCTAAAGCCATAGAAGAAGATACTTATAATTGGCCTGAATTGAATTCTAATCAATGGCCGAATTCAATTGAAAAAGAAAATTTTTATCCTTTATTTGATCAATATGGTCTTGGTTATTCAGGACAATACAGATCCATTCAAAAGGTCAAATACAACAAAACACAAGCAATAGTTGAATATTCCATTGCTTCATCCGTGAAAGAAACTACCAGTGCAGCAGAAGTTGCAATTATTGATGCATGTTTGCAGATCTTCGTGTTATTGCAAGAAACAGTTTCGGAACAAATGAAGTTGCCATTTTCTATCGATAAACTGGTCTTTAATCGAAGACCTTCGTTAAATGGAAAAATATTTGCAACACAAATTTGTCAGGATGTAGGTAATGCAGTAATCGTTGATGAAAATGGCTATCCATGCATTTCATTGGAAGGAATTAATTTCTATAGTCTTAATAGACCTGCTCGTAAATCAACAAATATATCAGCTATTAATACATCAACTGATAATAAATCAACTGCCAATGTATCGGTCGCCATTCAATCAATATCGGTTCAGGAGAGTGGTTTATTAATTGGTGATGAGTGGACAATTGATAGCAAGAAAAAACTAACTGATCAAATAAGAAAGATATTTTCTACCAGTTTGCAGATTGATATGGCTGACCTTAAAAATAAGGTGGTATTTGATCAATATGGTATTGAATCAGTAAAAGCAATGGAGATTACCCATGAATTGGAAAAATTGTATGGACGATTACCCTCGACATTGCTTTACGAGCATCAAACAATTTCAAATCTGGTGGATTTTATTTTCACAGAAAAACAGGATGAGTTGAAAAAACAACTCGTTGTTAACAAAAATATAGAAAATTCTCCTGTGACAAATTTACCTGCAGATTCCTGGAATTTGAGTAAGAATGCTATTGAATATTCAGAGCATGATTTAAAACAGAAAATAGATCAATTAGCCGATCATGAAGTCGATAGTCTTTTAAATGCGTTATTAAACTAGTTTTGATAGTCAACAAGGAGATAAGGTGATGAGTCTTGATACTCAACAAAAGCGGGACCTCTTGTTAAAACTTTTATCTGGTAAAAACCAACCGGATATGAGTAACAATAAAAATGATATTGCAATTATTGGCCTGAACGGCCGTTATCCACAGTCACCGTCACTTGATGAGTTTTGGAAGAATTTGTGCGCTGGCAAAAGTTGTATTTCCGATGTGCCCCCTGAAAGATGGAAATGGCAAGAATTTGCTGAAAAGGAATCCGATGATTATTCGCGTCGTCGTGGGGGTTTTATCGAGGATGTTGATAAGTTTGATCCTTTGTTTTTCGGCATCTCACCGCGTGAAGCAGAAAGAATGGATCCGCAGGAAAGGCTTTTTCTTGAATCCTCCTGGCACGCTATTGAAGACGCAGGTTACACCCCGCAAACCCTGTGCAAAGAAGAAGCCCGTGTGGGTGTATTTGCCGGTGTGATGAATGCCAATTACTCGATCATGGGATCCCAATCCTGGCAAGAAAATCTCAAGCAAAATAAAGTCTATGCGTGCAATCCCACCTTCTGGTCTATTGCCAATCGTATTTCTTTTACGTTTGACTTTACCGGGCCAAGTTTTGCTGTTGATTCTGCTTGTTCGTCATCACTCACTGCTATTCATCTGGCGTGCGAAAGTTTAAAGCGAGGCGAGTGTGATGTGGCATTGGCCGGTGGTGTGAATTTGATTTTGCATCCTGCGCAACTCGATAGTTTGGCAAAAATGAATATGTTGTCCAAAAAAGGCAATTGCCATACTTTTGGTGCTGATTCAGATGGTTTTACTGATGGCGAAGGTGTGGGTGTTGTTATTCTCAAACCGCTCGCCAAAGCCTTGCAGGACAAAGACAATATTTATGCGGTGATACAGGCGACGGCAGTCAATTCTGGCGGTAAAACCAGTGGATATACTGTACCCAATCCCAATGCCCAAGCCGCATTGATCGAAAAAACCATTAAGCAAGCGGGAATTAATCCGCGCGATATTTCTTATATAGAAGCACATGGTACGGGAACCCAACTGGGTGATCCTATTGAAATTCGCGGGCTTGGCAAAGCTTTCCAACAATTTACGCAAGACAAGAAATTTTGCGCGATTGGATCTGTAAAATCAAATATAGGCCATCTCGAATCCGCTGCAGGTGTATCAGCGCTGACAAAAGTATTGTTGCAATTCAAGAACAAAAAATTGGTGCCTTCCATTAATGCATCACAATTAAATACAAAAATTGATTTTGATAATTCACCATTTTTCTTACAAAAAAATCTTGAAGATTGGTGTCAGAATAAAGCAACTTATGCAGGAATAAGTTCATTTGGTGCGGGCGGTGCCAATGCACATATTATTCTGAAAAATGCCCCGGCATCGGAATTAACCCCTATTATCAAGCACACTCCTTGTATTGTTTATCTTTCAGCCCGGTCCTTTGCCCAATTAAAAAATTATGCAAGCCAGTTGTTATCATTTATTACCGAAAGGATTGCTGATAGATCAATTAATTTACCTGATATCGCACATACGCTTGCTGTGGGGCGCGTCAGTTTTAGTTCAAGGCTAGCTATTGTGGCGTCTAACCTTGATGATTTAACTGAAAAACTAGTCCTGTTTTTGCAAGGAAAAAATCATAAAGACATTGTTTCAGGTGAAGTGAAAGATGATCACTCATCAGAAAGTGTTCAATTAACGGGATCCTTTTCTTTGCAAGAAATGGCTAATAAGTGGGTATTGGGAGAAATAGGAAAATCAACACTTTTTGAAAATAGTTCTGTAAAACGAATTTCCCTGCCGTTGTATCCTTTTCTTAAAGAACGGTACTGGATCAATAATCCAGTTAGTCATGATAGTCCTTCAGACGTTGCTATACGGCACACGCCGCTTAATTTAATTGAACCGGTTTTACCTACAAAATCAATTAATCCGGAAGGCACATTGAATATTCGATGTGACTGGATTTCGTCACCTTTGACTAATCAGATAAACAAAAAGTCTGTAGACAACTTATTGATCTTTTGTAAAGATTCTGCCCATATTGATGAGATCTCTGCTGCTTTGGGAGAAAAACCAAAAAATCTTTTATGGGCAATACCCGGTGATGAAAATCTGTTGTTGTCTCCGGATATATTTCAGTATTCATTGGATTCAAAATCTGCCTTTAATGCGGGAATTTCCCCCTGCATTGATAACTTATCCGAACTCAATGTTATTTTTGCATCGACTCAAGGTACGTCAGTTGACGACCAGGCAGGTATCCATAGCTTACTGTTGTTGTCACAGTTGTTGATAGAAAATAAGAAAAGTCACAATGTTTCCTTGATAGTCTGGAATGATGATAGAAAAGATTTGTCAGGGGTTATTGGTAACGCGGCTACAGGCTTTGTTAAAGCACTGAAAATAGAACGGCCAGAATTAAAATTGCAACATCTGCAGTTTGATAACAGTTCCTGTTTATATTCTGTTAAAGAGCAAATCCAATTAATCATTTCTGAAATAGAAACAGGATTGTCATCACTGATTGTTAAGTATTCAGCAGGTAGTAGGCTTGTTGAAAAATTATCATTTATTGAAATACCAAAAGCGTCCAATAACGGATCTATAGTTTCAGGTGGAACTTATTTAATTACCGGTGGTGCAGGTGGTTTAGGCAGTATTATTGCTACGGCTATAGCTAAAGGTGGAAAGGTCAATTTGATCTTGACAGGCCGATCGCCACTCGATCAGGAAAAACAAAAGTTGGTACAATCACTTTCCCATTCAGGTAATGAAGTGATTTACATCAGTTGTGACGCCAGTAGTCAATCAGATGTTGAAATACTCTTTGAAAAAATTGCCAATCGTTTTGGAAACCTTAGTGGAGTTATTCATAGTGCCGGGATATTGAACGATTGCTTGGTACAAATGAAGAATTGGGATGGCTTCAGGAATCTGATTAATACCAAAACGCAAGCAATTCAATATCTGGATAGTGCAAGTCGTCACTATAATCTGGATTTCTTTGTTGCGTTTTCGTCAGTCACATCTGTTTTGGGAAATTTTGGACAAACAGATTACGCCTATGCAAATAGTTTTCTCGATTATTTTACTCATTGGCGTAACCAACAAGTGACTAGAGGTACAAGAAGTGGTGCCAGTATTTCTATCAATTGGCCTATTTGGGCAGAAGGGGGGATGCATATTGATAGCAGGATATTGAAGTCCATCCGTGAGAACGTCGGTATCATCCCGCTGGATACTGAAAATGGATTGCAATTATTTTTCAGTATATTGGAAAACTCTATTCATCAGGTTGCCCCCATTTATGGAGTAAAAGAAAGGCTTAAGTCTTATCTGGATAAACTGGGTTTATTACATCAATCAGTAATTCCGGTTAGTGAATCGACACCAAAACCTTTGCCTGAAACAGCTACCCAATCTATAGTTATTCAACAGGTTGCCAGCCCGCCTGTAGTTGTTCATAACTCCCCGGTTGTCGATATTACACCTCTGCTTTCGCGAGAATTAATTAAAAAGCTGCGCGAATTTACTTCCGAAATTTTGGATATTCCGGATTCCAGGATTGATAACGATCAAAATTTTGGAAACTTTGGATTTGATTCCATTACCTTGCAAGAGTTTGCCAATAAAATTAAACGTGAACTGGGCATTTCTTTCTCTCCAGCAAATTTCTATTCGCATCCCAGCTTGAATCAATTAACTGAGCATTTGGTAATCGGGTACACCAGTATTTTAAGTTCGACATTTAACATAGTTGAAAGACAAACCACCCCACTGGTAACACTTGAAACAAAAACCGAAGAAAAAACAGAGAACGAAACATTGAGCATAGAAAATGTTTCTGCCTTAAGGGTTGAATCGAACAATGAAGAAAATGAAGTGGACGTAAATGAAGAGGATATAAACATGGAAATTGCAATAATTGGTATGGATGCAGTATTTCCAGGTGCATCTAACGTTGAACAATTCTGGGAAAACCTTAAATCCGGTGTGGATTCTATTTCTGAAATTCCAGAGAGTCGTTGGCGATGGCAAGACCATTATGGAAACTCTTTCGGTACAGCGAATAAAACCAACTCCAAATGGGGTGGATTTATTGAGGGTGTTGATTTATTTGATTACGATTTTTTTGAGCTGTCAAAACGTGAAGCGGATTTTATGGAT
Organism: uncultured Cellvibrionaceae bacterium; assembly: GCA_964537795.1. Classification (GTDB taxonomy): domain Bacteria; phylum Pseudomonadota; class Gammaproteobacteria; order Pseudomonadales; family Cellvibrionaceae; genus Cellvibrio. Next base: position 10,869 of record CAZICR010000067.1, read on the forward strand.
CCCCAGCAGCGTTTATTCCTGCAGTCAGCATGGCATGCAATTGAAAACAGCGGATACAATCCGCGAAATTTAAAAGATTATCAAGTTGGTGTTTTTGCTGGTGTTGAGTTTAATGATTATAAGGATTTGCTTGCCGATTACGGACATGTTCATGCAGAAATGGCTATAGGTAATGCACATAACATGATTGCCAATCGTGTTTCCTATTTCCTGGATTTAAATGGGCCCAGTGAATCAGTCGATACTGCTTGTTCCAGTAGTTTGGTAGCAATTAGTCGTGCTGCCAGATCAATTCAGTCAGGTG
>CAZICR010000068.1:0-11162 GCA_964537795.1 uncultured Cellvibrionaceae bacterium
GAAGCGATAGCGCAAGCTTTATCTTTGTCAAAAGACGGCGATGCAGTCTTGTTGTCTCCGGCTTGCGCCAGTTTTGATATGTTTAAAAATTACGAAGACCGCGGCGAACAATTTTGCCGATTGGTTTTGGAGATGCAGTCATGATTACATCTGCATCGGCTGTGCAAAAAATTCCATTGAGCATGAGGGTCGATTGGACACTCTTTTGTTTATGGTTTGCATTGATGTCAATTGGTTTGATTATGGTGTCATCGTCATCAGTATCTTTTGCGGCAGCCATTTATCAGGATGCCTGGTTTTTTGGTAAACGCCATTTCATCTATATGATTATGGGAATGATGTTAGCGCTGTTTGTAGTTTGTGTGCCCATGAGTGTATGGCAAAAATATTCGGGACATTTGTTATTGATTGGTATTTTTTTGCTGGTGATTGTGCTGATTCCCGGAATTGGTAAAAAAGTAAATGGCAGCCAGCGCTGGTTTAGTTTGGGTTTGATCAACGTACAGGTTTCCGAAGTTGCCAAATTCTGCGCGGTTATTTTCTTTGCCAGTTTTTTTGCGCGCCGATATCAGGAATTACATTTTGGTTGGCAAGGTTTTTTAAAGCCATTAATGGTAGTGGGCGTTTTTGCCGGTTTGTTGTTATTGGAACCGGATTTTGGCGCCACGGTTGTGTTGTCGGCAACTGTGTTCGCCATGATGTTTATTGCCGGAGTGAAATTGCTGCATTTTATTTTATTAATCGGCATAGGCATTGGCAGTTTGGGGTTGGTTGCGATTGTCTCTCCTTACCGTATGCAAAGGCTGGTTGCTTTTTTGGATCCATGGGCAGATCAATTTGATACCGGATATCAATTAACACAGTCCTTGATTGGTTTTGGTCGTGGTGAATGGTTTGGTCTTGGTTTGGGTAACAGCTTGCAAAAATTATTTTTTCTGCCAGAAGCGCACACGGATTTTATTTTTGCGATTATCGCCGAAGAGTTTGGATTGATCGGTGCCCTTGTCGTTATTGGTTTATTTACAGTGCTGATATGGCGAATTATTTTTGTTGCAAAAAATAATCTAGCTAGAGGAAAGATGTTTACTGCCTTGGCTTGTTTTGGCATTGGAATTTTGTTTGCCCTGCAGGTATTTATCAATATTGGTGTGGCCTCAGGTCTGCTACCGACTAAAGGTTTGACATTGCCTTTTATTAGTTATGGAGGCAGCAGTTTATTAATTTGTTGTGTGTTAATTGGTTTTGTGATGAGAGCGCAATGGGAATTATCCGGTTATAAAGAGCCTGATTATGAAGTTCCAAAGCAGGAAACAAAATCTCCCAGGTTTGCAGCCACCCATCCGGAGGCAGCATGACCTTATTAATCAATAAAACAGTATTAATTATGGCGGGTGGTACGGGTGGACATGTATTTCCTGCTTTGGCAGTTGCGCAAGAATTTATTCGTCGTGGCGCATCAGTTCATTGGTTGGGGACGGAAAAAGGAATTGAATCACGTTTGGTTCCCGAGGCGAAAATTCCGCTGCATTTTTTAACGGTTGAAGGTGTGCGTGGTAAAGGATTCTTGGGATTGTTAAAGGCGCCTGGGTTAATTGCGCGAGCCATTATGCAAGCGCGTGCAGTGATCAAAAAAATCAAACCGGTGTTGGTATTGGGGTTTGGTGGTTTTGCTTCAGGCCCAGGAGGAATGGCGGCGACGCTCTTAAAAATACCTTTAGTTATTCACGAACAAAATGCTGTTGCAGGAACTACCAATCGATTATTACGTAAGCGTGCGAACAAAGTACTGTCAGCATTTAGTGGAGCTTTTGCAAAAAGTGGTTTTAATAAAGAACTGGTAGTTGGTAATCCTGTTCGTGAATCGATTCAACAATTACCGAATATTGAATCACGCTTCGCAGGGAGATCGTCAGAGAAAATTCATCTGTTAATTTTAGGTGGCAGTCTGGGGGCAAAAGCGATTAATGAATTATTACCCCTTGCATTAGCAAAATTAAATCATGATGAGCGGCCAATAATCTGGCATCAAACAGGAAAAAATCACGAAACATCCACTCGCGAGTTGTATGCGCAGCATCAAATCGAAGGGAAAGTGGATGCATTCATTGAGGATATGGCGACGGCATACGCTTGGGCTGATTTGGTGATTTGTCGTGCTGGTGCATTGACTGTGAGCGAATTAATGGTGGCGGGTGTTGGATCAATCATGATTCCTTTGCCAACAGCGATTGATGATCATCAAACAGCCAATGCCAAACATTTGGTGGATCAGGGGGCAGGATTGTCCTTAGTACAAAAAGAGTTAACTGCTGAAACATTAGCGGATCTCATTAAAAAATATTCTGCTGATCGGAATCAATTAATGTCGATGGCAAAAAAGGCGCAACAAATTGCAGTTCCTGATTCAGCAAAACGTGTTGTGGCTATATGTGAAAAATTAGTGGGTGAGGAATTGGTTTGTGAATAATCCTGCAGTTGGATTTTATGAAGTCCCCGAAATGCGTCGTATTCGTCGCATACATTTTATTGGTATTGGTGGTGCTGGTATGAGTGGCATCGCTGAAGTGTTATTAAATCAGGGATATGAAATTTCCGGCTCGGATATCAAAGCGTCCAATGTGACTGAACGTTTGATTAAAAAAGGTGCCAAGGTTTTTATCGGTCATGCGATTGAAAATATTCATGGTGCTGATGTGATAGTGAATTCCAGTGCAGTGAATTCACAAAACCCGGAGCTGATTGGCGCACGTGAATTGCGAATTCCGGTTGTGCGTCGCGCCGAAATGCTAGGCGAGTTGATGCGTTATCGTCACAGCATTGCCGTTGCGGGGACTCATGGAAAAACGACCACCACCAGTTTGATGGCATCCATTCTTGCGGCAGCAAAATTGGATCCAACTTTTATTATCGGTGGCTTGGTCAATGCAACCGGCACCAATGCGCAATTGGGTGCAAGTCGTTATCTTGTTGCAGAAGCGGATGAAAGTGACGCGTCATTTTTGCATTTGCAACCTATGGTGGCGATTGTCACCAATATAGATGCGGACCATATGGAAACTTATGGTGGCGATTTTTCAAAATTGAAAAAAACGTTTATCGAGTTTTTGCACAACTTACCTTTCTACGGTTTAGCGGTTTTGTGTGGAGACGATCCAGTGGTGCGCGACATTATTCCGGAAGTGGCGCGGCCGATTTTAACCTATGGTTTTGCTGATCATTGTGATTATCGCGCTGTGAATATTCGTCAATTTCCGTTTTATTCAGAATTTGATGTGGTTCGTCCCAATCACGAAAAACTGTTGTCGGTGCGATTAAATATTCCGGGAATCCATAACGTATTAAATGCAACCGCAGTGATTGCTGTTGCCAGTGATGAAGGGATTTCAGATCAAGCGATTCAACAAGGCTTGGCAAATTTCCAGGGTGTGGGCAGACGTTTTCAAGTTTATGGAAATTTTTCAGTCGGTGATGGTTCAGCCATGTTGGTGGATGATTACGGTCATCACCCGCGCGAAGTGGCTGCAGTGATTCGTGCAGTGCGCGATGGTTGGCCTGATCGTCGATTGGTCATGGTGTATCAACCACACAGATACACACGCACGCGCGATCTTTACGAAGATTTTGTTGAGGTTTTATCAACGGTTGATGCCTTGGTTTTATTGGAAGTTTACAGCGCAGGTGAAGAACAAATTCCAGGCGCAGACAGTCGGCATTTATGTCGCAGTATTCGAACACGTGGAGTAATTGATCCGATTTTTGTTGAAACTGTCGATGCAGTGCCGGATGTGATCAAAGATATTGTGCGTGCAGGTGACATTGTGATTACACAAGGCGCAGGTAATGTGGGCGGATTGTCTCCTGAATTGGCGCGTCGTGAATTGAAATGAAGGTAGCAAAGTAGATGAAAGCAGTAAAAATGCCGATTGATAAAAATTTGAAAAAAAAAATAGGGCGTGTTGGTGTGCTCTATGGTGGTCAATCAGCGGAAAGAGAGATTTCTTTACAGAGTGGTTCGGCTGTTTATGCAGCATTACAAGAGACAGGTGTTGATTCAGTCTTGATTGATGTGGGTGACAATATTATTGCGGATTTAAAGAACGCGAAAATTGATCGTGCATTTTTAATGTTGCACGGACCCGGCGGTGAAGATGGTCGTATTCAGGCGTTGTTGGAATATTTACATATTCCCTATACAGGAAGCGGGGTTCAGTCTTCAGCCTTGGCGATGGATAAATTACACACCAAGCAAGTTTGGCGTGGAGTGTCGCTTGAAGGATCGCAAAAATTGCCGACTCCGGCTTATGCAGTGTTAACTGATCAGTCGGATTTTGCGGCAGTGTTAAATAATTTGGGTGGCGAAGTTATTGTGAAACCTGCCAATGAAGGATCGAGTATTGGTATGTCACGTGCAAAAACCGTTGAAGAATTGAAAACAGCTTTTGCCGCAGCTGAAAAATATCAAGGCAGTGTATTGGTCGAACAATTAATTGTAGGTGCTGAATACACTGTCGCGATTCTGGATGGAGAGGCTTTACCGCCGATTAAATTGGAAACCGATCATAGTTTTTATGATTTCAACGCAAAATATATTGCAGACGATACACGCTATATCTGTCCTTGTGGTTTAAGTGTTGATAAGGAAAGTGAATTGAAACAAATGGCCAGTGCCGCTTTTGCTGCCATTGGTTGTCGCGGGTGGGGACGAGTGGACGTAATGGCCGATGCGCAACAGAATTTTTATTTGTTGGAAGTCAATACTGCACCTGGAATGACTAGCCACAGTTTGGTTCCTATGGCGGCAAAAGCAAAAGGATTGAGTTTTGCTGAACTGGTGCTAACGATTTTGAACGCAAGCCTGACCGCGAATGATTAATTTATGCGTGATTTCAAATATTTGAGTCGTGATTTGCAAAGAAGAGAGCCCACTATTGGAAAATCGGATTTCAATATCGATGAAGCATCTTCAAAAAGCTCAGGTATTCGTCAGGTAAAAACAGTCGCGAGGGAAAGTAAAAGGCGAGAAGTTAAAAATGAAGCTCGAATAGTTCGCGATGTGTTGATGGATGACGAAGGTTCTGCAGTCGTTAAATCAAAATCGGCAAGGACTGCAAGTTTGCGTGATTCACCAAGGCATAGTGCAAAAGGCATCACGCCAAAAGCAAATCGAACTGGTGCAATGGCGGGTCGATGGCTGCAAATTCAACTTTGGCTTAAAAAGTTGGTGCTGGGATTGGTTGTGTTGTTGGCTATTTGGGGTAGTTATAAAGCGCTTGGGCCATTGGCGGAATTATTTCAGCGACCCATTAAAAGTGTAACAGTTGAAGGTGAGTTTCATTTTATTACGCAGGAACGTGCCACCCAGTTAATTACGCAAGAAATTAATGATGATTTTTTGCAAATTGATCTTTCCAAAATCAAAGCTGTGCTTTTGGATGATCCTTGGGTTGAAAATGTCACTTTGACAAGACGTTGGCCGGATACATTGGTCGTTAAAATTGCCGAACAAAAACCGATTGCTCGATGGGGTGAAGGATTTTTGAATCAACGCGGTGAAATTGTTCGAGTAAAGGAAATGAAAGGTCTGAATGAGTTACCTTGGTTGCAGGGAGATGCAATATACGCAGCAGAAATTTTGCAGCAATATCAAGATTTGTCTTTATTGTTGCGTGCAAGGGGATTGGAAATTATTGCGTTAAAGTGCGATAGCAAAAAATCCTGGCGGCTCACGGTAAAAAATAATGTTGAAATTGCAATTGGAAGAGATCAAGTGATGGAAAAAATGCGCAGATTTGTTACTGTATACGAAACACAATTGCAACAAGTTTGGCAAGACGTTAAATCAATTGATGTGCGATATTTAAATGGTGTTGCAGTGAGTTGGGTTGAAGGATCGGAATCTGCAACAAAAATGATAAAAGAGCGATCGTCAAAACCGGCGATTAATTTAATTCAGTGAAATTGCTGAAGTGAACGAGTAATCAGGTAAACGAGGTTAATTGAATGGCCCATTCCAGCGAAAATAAATTGATCGTAGGGTTGGATATTGGCACCTCCAAAGTAGTGGCGATTGTGGGTGCAATTACTCCTGAAGGTCATTTGGAGATAGTGGGAATTGGTTCGCATCGTTCTACCGGCTTGAAAAAAGGTGTGGTTGTTAATATTGAATCCACGGTTTTGTCGATTCAGCGTGCAATTGAAGAAGCTGAATTAATGGCAGGTTGTCAGATTCATTCTGTTTATGCAGGCATAGCAGGCAGTCATATTCGCAGTTTGAATTCACACGGAATTGTGGCAATTCGCGATAGAGAAGTATTGCCACAGGATTTGGAAAGAGTCATTGATGCGGCGCAAGCGGTTGCAATTCCTGCAGATCAAAAAATTCTGCACATATTGCCACAGGAATTCATTATCGATGATCAGGATGGCGTGAAAGAACCTTTGGGTATGTCAGGTGTTCGTCTCGAAGCCAAAGTGCATCTCGTCACCTGTGCCGTGAATGCGATTCAGAATATTGAAAAATGTATTCGTCGCTGCGGTCTGGAAGTTGAAGACGTTATTTTGGAACAACTTGCCTCCAGTTATTCTGTGTTAACCGATGATGAAAAAGAATTAGGTGTGTGTGTTGTTGATATTGGCGGTGGCACAACGGACATCGCAATTTTTAAAGAAGGCGCGATTCGCCACACCGGCGTGATTCCGATTGCCGGTGATCAGGTGACTAATGACATTGCTATGGCATTGCGAACACCTACACCCAATGCAGAAGAAATCAAAATTAAATATGCCTGTGCTTTGGCGAAACTGACAAGCCCGGATGAAACCATCAAGGTGCCCAGCGTAGGCGACAGGCAACCCAGAGATTTATCGCGACAAGCTTTGGCCGAAGTTGTTGAACCACGTTACGACGAATTATTTACTTTGGTGCAAGCAGAATTACGTCGCAGTGGTTATGAAGATTTAATTGCAGCGGGCATTGTGTTAACGGGTGGGACTTCCAAAATGGAAGGTGTTATTGAGTTAGCTGAAGAAATTTTTCACATGCCAGTCAGATTGGGTGCGCCACAAAATATTAGAGGCTTATCTGACATAGTGAATAATCCAATTTATTCAACTGGTGTCGGTTTACTGATTTATGCGTTGAAGCAACAACAGGAAGGATACAAAACTTCCGGCCATAAACCGGAAGCCGGATCCTTCTTTGGAAAACTGAAAAAATTGTTTCAGAGTAATTTTTAGGACCCACTCCTAGCCTCCCCCTTGCCAGGGGGAGGAACTGTCCGTCCTCTGGCGGGAGGGTTAGGGTGGGTCAGGTTTGTAGAATTTTGTTTTAGTTTTTTAGTTTGTGTTTGTTTTTTTGTGGTGAAGTTTTTTGTTTTTTTAATTAATAAGGTGTAACCAAGGTTTCAAAATAAAGGGGTGTGGCTATGTTTGAACTTATCGATAACTTGCATCAAGATGCAGTCATTAAAGTGATCGGTGTTGGTGGCGGCGGTGGTAATGCTGTCAAGCACATGATCGCCAATAAAGTAGAAGGCGTAGAATTTATTTGCGCTAATACCGATGCGCAAGCGTTAAAAGATATTGATGTACGAACTGTATTACAGTTAGGTTCATCAACGACCAAAGGTTTGGGAGCTGGTGCCAATCCTGATGTCGGTCGTCAGGCGGCTTTGGAAGATCGCGAACGTATCGCCGAAATTTTACGCGGTGCCGACATGGTATTTATTGCTGCGGGTATGGGTGGTGGTACCGGAACTGGTGCAGCACCGGTAGTTGCTGAAGTTGCGCGCGATTTGGGAATTCTAACAGTTGCCGTCGTGACCAAACCTTTTCCGTTTGAAGGTCCAAAGCGTATGGCGATTGCGGAAATCGGGATTAAAGAACTCAGTGAAAGAGTCGATTCATTAATCACCATTCCAAACGAAAAACTCTTGTCGGTTTTAGGAAAATCGACAGGTTTATTGGAAGCTTTTAAAGCAGCCAATAATGTGTTGCATGGTGCTGTTCAGGGGATTGCTGATTTAATTATGCGTCCCGGTATGATTAACGTGGACTTCGCAGACGTTCGTACTGTGATGTCTGAAATGGGAATGGCGATGATGGGAACCGGCTCGGCAACAGGGGAAAATCGTGCCCGTGAAGCTGCCGAATCTGCTATTCGTAGTCCATTACTTGAGGATGTTAATTTGCAAGGTGCCAAAGGTATCCTGGTTAACATCACCGCGGGTCTGGATTTGTCGATTGGTGAATTTGCTGAGATCGGTAATGTCATAGAAGAGTTTGCTTCAGGTGACGCAACAGTCGTAGTGGGAACTGTAATTGATCCTGCGATGACAAACGAATTGCGAGTGACCGTTGTTGCAACTGGTTTGGGATTGCCGGCATCTATTACCAATACCAAGGAAACCAAATCTGCCCCGACGAAAGTCATTGTCGATAACACCCGTCGTACAGCGCCGATTGTAGAAAGACAGTCTGGTGGATTGCGTGCCAATACCCAGGCATCTTCCGCGGCATTAGCTGCACCTTTGGGGGATAAAGAATTGGAATATCTGGATATCCCGGCTTTTTTACGTCGACAAGCGGACTGATAAACAGATATTAAATGAGACAATTAAAGGCATAGTGACTGACAACTGGCTTCACCCCCTGCCAGTTTGTTAGTGTCACCTTGCCTTCAAAAACATGATGAAATGAAATGCTAAAACAAAGAACCTTGAAAACCACTGTCCGCGCCACCGGTATTGGTTTGCATACAGGCCAAAAAATTAGTATCAGCTTGAAACCGGCTGATAGTGATACTGGCATTGTGTTTCGTCGTGTTGATCTCAATCCTCCTGTTGAAATTCGTGGTTTTGCTAAAAATGTTGGTGAAACCACGCTTTCAACCTGTTTGGTAAAGGATGAAGTTAGAGTTTCCACGGTTGAGCATCTGATGTCCGCATTTGCCGGGACAGGAATTGATAATGCAATCGTTGAATTGGATGCGGCCGAGATTCCGATAATGGATGGAAGCGCTGCGCCTTTTGTGTTTTTAATCCAGTCTGCCGGGATTCAAGAGCAAGCTGCTCCTAAAAAATTCGTTCGGGTCAAAAAAGAAATCACCTTAAGAGAGGGTGACAAGATTGCCAGTTTTATTCCTTATGATGGATTCAAAATTGCGTTTTCAATTGAGTTCAATCATCCGGTTTTTGAAGGCAAAGTGCTGAATACCTCTGTCGATTTTTCCAGTCAGTCGTTTGTCAGGCAGGTAAGTCGTGCGCGAACCTTTGGTTTCATGCACGAAATTGAATTTCTCCGATCCAAAGGTTTAGCTCGCGGCGGTAGCCTCGACAATGCCATAGTGGTTGATGAATATAAAATTCTGAATGAGGATGGTCTTCGTTCGGAAGATGAATTTGTTAAACACAAGGTTTTGGACGCTATAGGTGACCTCTATATGTTGGGGCACGGATTGATCTGTGAGTTCCGGGCACATAAGTCCGGACATGCAATGAATAATCGAGTGTTACGACAATTGATTGATCAACCGGATGCTTGGGAATTTGTAACTTTTGACGACATGACGTCATCGCCGGTCAGCTATTTACCAATAGCTGTTTAAAAAACAAGCACTAAACAGGTCTCAATAATCACGTCTCTTACATCACATTTCTAAAATTTTACTTGTTAAATTCCTTAATCCTGTGCCATATTTCAACGAACTGGGCTCTCCAGTTAATCGCAAGGATCCATTACAACAGTCTGCGTGCCAGTAGTTGTTTTTTAACTACCTGTTTTTAAAAGGTTTTTTTTGATCATACATTTCATGATACGCAAAAAGTATCGGTTGTAGGTCTGTCCTCAGCCAAATGTGAATCGTAAAACAGAAATAATTGGATCAGCCACTTATGATCCAAGGCTGTTTTTCCTGTAAAAATTGAAGGTTGCTAATGAAAATTATCATCGTCAGCAAAGATCACGGGCAAGCACGTAGTATCAACCTTGGGGGTTGGACTCGTGCGTTTTTGTCTGTCTGTTTGCTGGGGATTCCCACCGCCATAGGCGCTTGGGGTTATGGATGGTTAGTGACGGGTGAGCGCCCGGAAATATTTGATGCTAATGGTGCTGTTTGGGGTAAAGTTTTAGGTCAGGAAAAAGCTTCTACCGAGCTTGGAGTTGAAGAAGAAAGAGCGAGCAAGGCGCAGTTAGCTGCACTTACCAGCAAGATTGCCGAACTTCAAGCGAGATTGACGCGCTTGGATGCCTTGGGAGAGAAGCTGGCATCATCGGCAAAATTGGAAGGTGAATTCGATTTTAGTCAGGTTCCAGCGGTTGGTGGTCTATCGATTCCTTCTTCCCAAGCGCTTCAAACAGAAACAGATTTTCTTACCGTCCTTAAAAGTCTTACTTCAAAACTCGATAGTCAGGAACAACAGCTTAGTACTCTTGATGATCTGCTCGCCAATAGAAGTTTATTAAAAGATACAGTAGTTGCCGGTTTCCCCGTTAAAAATGCCTTTCTATCCTCCCGCTTTGGTTACCGACAAGATCCTTTCACTGGTAGAACAAGTTTCCACTCAGGGCTGGATTTCACCGCGCGCGCAGGTTCTGAAATCCAGAGTGTTGCAGCAGGTGTTGTGAACTGGGCCGGGCGTCATCCTGAATACGGCAATATGGTTGAGATCAACCATGGTTTTGGTTTTGTAACTCGCTATGCTCACAATCAGTCCAATCTGGTGAAGGCCGGCGATGTGATTAAGAAGGGACAGGTCGTCGGTTTGGTTGGTTCGACGGGCCGTTCTACAGGTAATCACGTTCACTTTGAAGTCTACAAAAATGGCCGGGTAGTTGACCCTGCTACCTACGTGCGTCGCAACAATCCCTAATCCCCTTTCTTTTTCGACAAGTGTGCAACTGCAATGCTTGCATTAGTCGAAATCATCCTATTTACTGGCCGCCTTTAAATGTTGCCACCACAAAGCGCTGCGGTTAAAAAATGACAGGCGCTTGTTGTATTTCTAGCAAAAATTAATAGTTGGAACTGAATAATGATCAGCAAGTTGATAAAAGCCGTTTTTGGATCTAAAAACGAGCGCGAATTAAAGCGTATGGGAAAAGTGGTTGTGCAAATCAATGCACTTGAACCGCAAATGAAACAACTCAGTGATGAAGCACTCAAA
>CAZICR010000069.1:0-11089 GCA_964537795.1 uncultured Cellvibrionaceae bacterium
TGGCAAGGGGGAGGAACTTGACTCCCTATTTATTTCAATACGGAGTGAAATCTGTCCCCCCCCCCTTGCCAAGGGGGAGGCTAGGAGGGGGTCTTTTAAAACATACTAAAATCAATTTCCTCATCGTCCGATTCTTCTTCATCTTCATCATCTTCCAATAAAGTTGAATCGATATTTTGCATTTCGATAAATTCAAAACCGCAATGTTGACCAATGGTCATAAATAAATTGCCATCACTCTCAATTAAAAAAGCGGTGTCGGGATTGTGGCTGGCGTAGTAATTAAAGGGAAAGCAAAAAATTTCGTCGGAATTTTTCACTTGCTCCAACAAAGCCGCATCGGTTTGTAATTGATAAACGGATTTAATGACATGCGCCAGATACGTATCGACAGAAACTGTATCTGTCAGTGGGATATCACTATTAAAAGAAGATTCTTTTTTTTCTATGGGTTGATTGTCTGCATCAACTACATTCAAGGCATCGCGTTCCAGCCAACGACCGGAAATATCCAGATAACCTTGTTCAAAAGAACCTTTGGAAAAAATATGCATACCGTCGCTGGAAATAGAACCTATGTGGCACTCTTTTCCATCTTTATCGACAGCAATTGTGTCGACCCAACCGTAAAGTTTGTTGCGATCAACTTTTTGCAGATCACAATTAAATTGCTGGTCGCCCAAGGCGAACTTCAGACTTCTGGCCATTGCCTACTCCTTTGCTTTTTTATCAGCGGATGATTCAGAACAGCGACGACAAAGCGAGTTGGGAAGGATATGATTCGCATCCACAGCGCACTTCAGTGACGCTGGCGGAGAATAACATTTCATTCCAAAAAAGTGATGGTAGATTTGGTGGCAAAAACCCCTTTTGATCAACAACTCGCACAGTTTTTTGCGAACATTAATGTGCATCACACCCTGCTGTTGACACCTAATAAGCGCCTGAGCCGCTTTTTTATTGAGCGATATACGGCCATGCAACCCGCCAAAGCCTTTAATGGCCTGCGCTGCCTTGCGATCAACGCCTGGATTCACCAGCTCTGGTCGGATCTGGAATTTATTGATGATCATCCTTTAGCCAATTTCACACTTCTCAGCGGTTTTCAGGAAAATCTGCTTTGGGAAAAAGTGCTGGAACAACACCCAGACACCCCTCCCCTGATCAACGCCCGCGCCACTGCACGCCAGGCACAAGATGCCTGGGGATTAATGCATGAATGGCGATTGGACCGCCAAGCCTTGGTCAAAGCGGCAAAAGCTAATGGTGATCCTTTTATTTTCCAACGTTGGTATCAGGAATTTGAACGGGTTTGTGAGCGGGATCAGTTTTTGTCGGCTGTGCGGGTGCAGGGGTTGTTGGTGGGAAGACTTGAAAAGCTAGACCCCCTCCTAACCTCCCCCTTGCCAGGGGGAGGAACTGAAAACTCCTCCCCCTGGCAAGGGGGAGGCCGGGAGGGGGTCTTTTTGCCCCAACAAATCATCCTCTACGGCTTCGACGAACTAACCCCCACCATCCAACATTTAATGGATTGCCTGGAAAATCTCGGCGTAAAAATTTCATCGCTGGATTTACAAGTTGCAGAAAATTCTGCACAGCGAATTGAATTTGTTAACGAACAACAAGAATTAAATTCCGTTGCTCGCTGGGCGAAAGAAAAAATTACGGAGCAGCCGGACATTACTCTAGGAATCGTTGTTCCCAATTTAACCGCTCAGCGTAGTCGTATTGAACGTGTGTTTATGCGTGAGTTTGAACCGCAATATATTTTTCCGGATCAAGCGCAACACGCCACGGGTTTTAATATTTCAGCAGGACAACCTTTAGCGCAAGTGCCAGTGATTTCAATTTGCCTTACAGCATTAAGTTGTCAGGCAGAGCGATTGGATTTGCACCAACTCTCTGCGCTCTTGCGTTCACCATTTGTCGGGTCAACTCAGGAATTACCCACACGTGCTTTGTGGGACGTAGCATTGCATGATGTAGGTGAATTGGAATTAAGTTTTCAACAATTCAAAACCTTGATTAGTGAGAGCGTTGCAAAAGCGAATGCTCATGATTTATCCAGTGATCAAGATTCATCTATCACCGACATTAACACTATCACCAGTGATTTTTATCAACGCTTAAGCGAATTCGATTTACTGCGAAAACAAAATAAAAAAGTAACGCATTATCCAAGCGAATGGTGCAGCATTTTTATTGAGCAACTAAAAGCCTGGGGATGGCCGGGTGACAGACAGTTGGATACTTTGGAATTTCAGCAAGTCCAGAGTTGGCAGGAAACACTCGATGAATTTTCCGGATTGGATTATGTGCTGGGTAAGATTGATCACGCTAAAGCATTAGATGTATTAACCCTCGCATTACAACAAACCGCTTTCCATGCGCAAACGCGCAGTTCACCTTTGCAAATTTTAGGTCTACTTGAAGCGGCGGGTTTGCCCTTTGATGAGTTGTGGGTATTGGGTTTGGATGATGATACCTGGCCGCCAGCAGCAAAACCTAATCCTCTATTGCCATTAAGTTTGCAACGCGAATTGAATTTACCGCAATCATCACCCGAACGTGAATTTTATTTTGCACAACGATTAACTCAACGTTTAACTCAAGGCAGTGTGAACCTCTACACAAGCAGTGTAGCCATGAAAGGTGATAAGCAATTATCAGCAAGCCCTTTGATCAGCAGTTTTCCACTGACTGATTTTACGATTGATGAAACGCCACAGCATGAACAGAATTTATTTATCAGTCGCAATATGGAAACCCGTTTGGATTATTGCGGCCCGCGCATTGTGGACATGGAATCCATTCGCGGTGGTTCGCAAATTTTAAAAAGCCAGGCGACCTGCCCCTTTCAGGCTTTTGCGCGTTATCGTTTGCATTCCAGCGAGATTCCAGTTCCCGGTATTGGTTTAAGTGCAATGGAACGCGGCAATTTATTGCACAAGGTGATGGAAATTATTTGGCGAATATTGCGCGAACAATCGCAATTGTTGGCACTGAGTGATGAAAAATTATTGACATTAATCAACAAAGCGACAACACAATCTTTGGTGGATATTCGCCAAAAACGAATTGCTGGTCATCGGTTTTTACAACTGGAAATGCAACGTTTGAGTTCGCAAGTTTTTCAATGGTTACAATTGGAAAAACAACGCAAACCATTTAAAGTCTTATTTAATGAAGGTCGCAAAACCGTCAAGCTGGAAAAAATGCCGATCCATATTCGTTATGATCGTGTTGATGAATTGGAAGATGGTTCTTTATTTGTATTGGATTACAAAACCGGTGAAACATCGATTCGCGATTGGACAGGCGCTCGCCCCAATGAACCACAAGTGCCGCTCTATGCCATAGCCAATTCAAAACGCGTTGCAGGCGCAGCCTTCGGACAAATTTCTACTGACAAAATTTTATTTAACGGCATAGCAGCAGACAGCGACATTGCACCGGGCTTAATCGACGCCAGCGAATTACCAAAAATGGATTTACCCGGAAACTGGACAGATATTTTGCAACATTGGGAAACTGTGTTGTCGCGATTAGCACGTGAATTTTTAGCAGGCTCTGCGGCAGTTGATCCCAAACACCCTGCGACCAGTTGTCGTTATTGCGAATTGCATGCGCTTTGCAGAATTCGCGAGCAATTTGATTTTGATGCACCCAATCAATTACCGGATGATTCAGAAGTATCTGGAGAATTAACAGATGCAGAATGAAATCAACCTAAATTCAGTCAACCTACCGCCAGATTTTCGCGAACGCCAACGCGCTTTGGATCCAACACAATCCTTTATTTGTGAAGCGCCCGCAGGTAGCGGTAAAACCGAATTATTAACCCAACGTTTTTTAACGCTGTTAAGCCGTGTTGAACGTCCGGAAGAAATTTTGGCGATTACCTTTACGCGAAAGGCCACAGGTGAAATGCGTGAACGTATTTTAAAAGCTTTGCAAGATGCGCAATCTGCAATGCCGGAACAATTGCATAAACAAACCACTTGGAAGTTGGCTCGCGCAGTGATTGAAAGAGATCAGGCATTTCAATGGAAGTTATTGGAAAACCCCTCGCGTTTACGCATTCAAACCTTCGATAGTTTATGTACATCACTGACGCGACAATTACCGCTGGAATCCACACTGGGTGCGCAACCGCAAATTCAGGAAGATGCTGAAGAACTTTATCGCCGTGCCGTGCGCGCTTTATTAGCGACGCTGGAAGACAACACGCCTTGGGCAAAATCATTAAGTGAGTTATTAGGTTTGCTCGATAATCGTTTTGATCGTTTCGAAAATCTGATGATCGATATGCTGGCTCGCCGTGAAACCTGGCTGCCTTTGTTGGTTGCCAGCCAATCCACAGAGAATATTAAACAAATTCTTGAAGATAATTTCCGCAGCGTGATTCGTGAACGAATTAACGCGGTACGCGAAAAAATTCCAACCCATTTACATCGTGAGATTATCGCTCTTGCTTCCTATTCTGCCGCTAACCTTCGTGCAGAAAATTATCGTTCGATTATTTTGAATTGTCTGGATATGGATTTGGATTTCCAGCAATTACCTGATGATCAACCTGAACATTTGTCGCGCTGGGTTGGCCTCGCAGGACTATTCGTCAGCTTTTCTGGTGAATGGCGAAAAGCAGCCTCTGTCAGAATTGGTTTTCCACTGGGCGAAACCCGCGATGAGAAACAACTATCGGCTCACCGCAAACAGCAGTGGAAAGACATTATTGATGTTTTATCACTGCGCGAAGGCATGCTGGATGCGTTTAAAAATCTGCGCAGTTTGCCAAGGCCAAAGTTAGATGAAGAACAATGGCGAATTCTACAAGCCTTATTTAATATTTTGCCGGTGTTAGTTGCGCAACTGACATTAATTTTTCGTGCACAAAATGCAATCGATTTTACCGAACTCAGTTTGGCCGCACGCCGTGCCTTGGGTGATGCAGATGCGCCGAGTAATTTGGCACTGCGTATGGATTACCAATTGCGACATATTTTGGTAGATGAATTTCAGGATACCTCCTTAAGCCAGGTCGATTTGTTAAATAGTTTGACTCAAGGTTGGATGCCAGACGATGGTCGCACTTTGTTTTGCGTGGGCGATGCCATGCAATCCATTTATGCTTTCCGCGGCGCTAATGTCGGATTATTTTTGCATTGCCGCGAACATGGTTTAGCGAATGTGCAATTAGAAAATATTCAATTACAAACCAACTTCCGTTCACAAGCCGGATTGGTGGATTGGATCAATCGCGTTTTTTCTTCCAGCTTTCCGCAAGAAAATAATATCAGCAGCGGCGCGGTAAAATATTCACCCGCCGCCGCGATTCATCCAAAAGAGGAAGGCAAAGCCGTTTGGTTGCACGCATTTGTTGATCACGACAACCATTATGATGAAGCGCGTTATATTCTCGGCATCATCCGCAAAACACGAATGGACATTCCCAATGCCAGCATTGCGATTTTAGTTCGCAGCCGCGATCACGCTTCACATATTTTACCTTTACTAAAAGATAATCAAATTCGCTATCGCGCAGTGGATCTTGAACCTTTGCAAAATCATGCGGTGATTCAAGATTTATTAGCCCTCACCCGCGCACTCTTACACCCCGCCGACCGCACTGCATGGCTTGCGATTTTGCGAGCACCCTGGTGTGGTTTGAGTTTGGCTGATCTTGAAACTATTGCGAATGTCCGCGCAATTAATTCAGATGAATCGGAAAAGAAATTGCCATTGCCGGTAGTACTTGAGCAGTGTTTGTTGGCGATGGAATTTCACCCCTCCCTAACCCCCCCCTTGGCAAGGGGAGGGGACAGATCGGATATGAATTCACCAATTCCGTTTATAAATAACGGAAACGAAAATTCTGCAAATGAAAAAACAAATTCAAATTCAACGTTGCACTCAGCAAATGGCACAATCAGTCCCTCCCCCTT
Organism: uncultured Cellvibrionaceae bacterium; assembly: GCA_964537795.1. Taxonomy (GTDB): domain Bacteria; phylum Pseudomonadota; class Gammaproteobacteria; order Pseudomonadales; family Cellvibrionaceae; genus Cellvibrio. Next base: position 5,946 of record CAZICR010000069.1, read on the forward strand.
GCCAAGGGGGAGGCTAGGAGGGGGTGAAGACCCCGATCTATTCATCCCCCACTCCATCCAAATCGGCAACCAACAATTATCACTCCTGAGTGACGATGGCATAAAACGTTTGCAACGTGTCTTGCCAATTTTACAAAGTGCAAGCGCACAACGTGATCGAAAAACTTTGCGTCAATGGATTCAAGGTTGTTGGATATTACTCGGTGGCCCCGCAGTCGTTGAAAACGAAACCGCATTAAATAATGCAAATGTTTATTTTGATTTATTGGAAAAATGGGAATACGCCAGCAGCTTGCCGTCGTTTGAAGTTTTAATGCGCGATGTTGAAAAGCTCTACGCACAACCTGACGCCAATGCCGATGACAGTTTGCAAATTATGACTATTCACAAATCCAAAGGTTTGGAATTTGATGTGGTGATAGTACCCGCCTTGGATCGCAAATCCCGTAGCGATGATTCGCCGGTTTTACTCTGGCAACAACGATTAAACGCACAAGGCGAAACAGAATTATTAATGGCGCCTTTAACCGGCAACGCAAAAGTTAAACACGCCACTTACAATCATCTACGGCAGGAAGATACCAAAAAAAACCAACTGGAAAATTGCCGGCTTTTATATGTCGCCTGCACAAGGGCAAGAAAAAAATTATATTTATCCGCACAAGTAAAACGCGACACTGAAGAAACTGCGAGATACAAACATCCTATTCGCAGCTCGCTGTTAAACAGCATTTGGAATTCAGTTCAATCGCGTATGACGCCTGTTGAAAACAAACAAACTCTTGAACCCATCACGCAAGAAAAGCCTTTTAAACCGCGCGCGCTCTATCGTTTGCACAGCGATTGGCAACAACCCGCTGCACCCGAAGGTCAATTACTCGCGAATTACATTCCACAATTTGATTATCAGGAAGATTCCAATCAAATTAATCTGCAATGGCAAAGCAACACCGCACGCCATACAGGCACAGTGGTGCATCGTTATTTACAAGCCTTTGCTGAATCCGGTTTGCAGCATTGGTCAGAAACTCGCATTCAACAATGCCAATCCAAAATTAAAAATCAGTTAAAAACACTGGGCGTAAGCATCACCGAAATTGATTCCGCCACTCAACGTGTCATCAAACTTTTGTGCAATGTAGTAAATGATCCCCAAGCACAAAAAATGTTGTCGAATGATTACTCATTCAACGCCAACGAATTCGCCGTCACCCTAAACACCGCCTCCGGCCCATTGCATTTAGTCATGGATAGAGTCTACCAAGATCACTCCGGCCACCTCTGGATCATCGACTACAAAACCAGCGAACCCGCCGAAGGACAATCACTGGAAGATTTCTACCAACAAGAAGTTATTACTTATCAACAAAAAATGAGTTTGTATAAAATGGCAATGGAACGATTGGGTTATCAAAACGTTAAGATGGCGCTTTATTTTCCGGTGATTGGTGGGTGGAAGGAGTTTAGCGACTAAAATTATCCACCGTATTTATTGTGGCACATCAGTCAACAATATTGATTTGCTTGAAAGACGTAGATTTAGGTAATGTAATATTACCTACAGCGCAGTCGAAAATTACATCAAATTAAAATCATCGCGGTCAAAATGCCAGGTGATTATTTAATTCACAAAAGGCTGTTTCACATAACAACATCGACATAGCAGCAAAATGGTGATAGGTGCACCCCAAAAAAAGCAAATCGTGTGTAGAAAAGTAATATGAGTGTTTTTGACAGTTGATTGATGAAAGATAATTATTTAGAGTTTGAGGTGTGGGGGAGAGGCCGACTGCAAAAAGAATTGTGTTGGTTGAAAGATATCTCCGATTCATATCAATGTTTTTGATCGGTTTGTTTAGGATTAATGGACTTTCTTATGTCACAGCAATTTTGGAATCTTATTGCTTGTCCGGTATGTGGTACGTCAGGAAGCATTAAAAATTCTCATTCAATATGTTGTCAAATTTGCAATACAAAATTTTTTAGTCTGGGCGATATCCCCTGTTTGTTTCCATCAGGAATACATCAACGTGATTTATGGAATCATCTGCTTGCGGCTTTGATTGAACAAGGTGACCAGTCTGCGAAAGCACTCAATGTCGAATTGCTCAAGCCTGGACTATCCCACCTGACTTATGAACGTTTAAAAAATGCCCTACATCGACATAATCTAACGCAGATGGCGATACATGATGTGTTGCAAACTTCAGGTTTGCAAGCAGTTAAAAACGTTAAGTATGAGCAGTATTCGATGAAACCATTTCTCGATTATTATCATCTGATGTTGAGAGACTGGGGGTGGCACAGCAGTGATGCATGGCAGAATGAAAATTTAGAGTGTGATGAAAATCGTATTGCTCTAAATAATATTCTCCACCTTATGAAGCCGGTATTTTCCGACGGTTATCAACCAAAGCGCATACTCTTTATCGGTGCGGGTGCCGCACGGCTGAGTTGGGATTTTCATTGTTCACTAAAACCCGACATTACCGTGGCACTGGATTTAAATCCCTTACTGCTTTCCGTTGGATCCCGGCTGATAAAAAATAATGATGTTCTGTTCGGGTACGAAACGAATCGGGAAAATGGAAGTTCCGGCTTTGATTTTAAGCAATGGCAACTCTCCTGCCCGAAGGAAGAGCAGCATTTACATGACACTTGGTTCCCGCTACTTGCAGACGCAATAGCCATGCCTTTTGTTGCGCAATCGTTTGACTTAGTGATCACTCCATGGGTTATTGATGTTATAAAACATGACTGCAAGGATTTGATCGCGAATGTGGAAAAATTTTTGGCGCCTGGCGGACATTGGTTAAACTATGGCCCATTTCTATACAGTAATGACTTCACCGAAAGCTGCAAATATTCCAGTTTTGAGATCAAAGAATTTTTGCAATTATCGCGATTTTCAATTGTGACCGAGGAGTTTTTTGTCGTTCCATATTCGTGTTCTCCGCTGACCAACAGCGGCCGCATTGAACGTGTTTGGGGTGCTCTTGCTAAATCTTCATCATGTAGAGAACATTTGAATGATGGCGGTACACATACTGGCGTTATTGATCGTAATTGTTTGCCTGCTTGGATAATAATGCCGCATTTACCAATACCGCGTTTCACAACTGATGGATTATTTCCTGCAGAATTAGAGAATATTGTCCAATTAATTGACGGAAAAAATTCTATCAACGATCTTAAGTCCTACATAACTCCCTATTTACCAGAAGGTTACCAAGCAAAAGATGTCATTTACAAATTGTTGTTTGATCTCGTTATCAACGCCGAAAAACCAACAATAGTTACAACCGAAGAACCCATACTATTTTAATAAAATCGCGATGTAACGCATGGGATATCAACAGGTGAAGATGGCGCTTTATTTTCCGGTGATTCGGGTGTGGCGGGAGATAGTGGAGTAAAATTATCCGTCGTGGCACTCGTAGGGCGGGTCGCGACCCGCGTGTGCGAAGTCAAATTTATCAAAGCATGACATGCGTTATTATTGAAAAATTTAAAGTCAAAAGCGCCATAAATTCAAACATGGGTGCAACGCGGGTCTTGACCCGCCCTACAATGAAAACAGGGCAAGGACAAAAAATTGAAAACACTCCCTAAAATTCGAATCGCCAGACCAACAACCAACATTCAAAAAATTCAGAAGATGTACATGAAGGGTTTGGGATTACAGATTATTGGCGAATTTCAAAATCATGATGGATATGATGGCGTAATGCTGGGAATAAAAGGTCAACCCTATCATCTTGAATTTACCTATTGCTCCCAAACAGATAGAAATGGACGAACATCTTCAGAAAATCTATTGGTTTTCTACTACCCCGATATTAACGAATGGAATATTGCGTGTAGCGATATGATATCGGCAGGCTTCACGTCAGTTCCATCTGAAAACCCTTATTGGGACATATCTGGAAAAACATTTGAAGACTTGGATGGAAACAGAATTGTGATTCAGAATCAAGAATGTAATTTTTAAACTATTTGAATAGAAATATCTCACAATGACCCTTGTAGGGCGGTCGAGACCTGCGGATGAATGAAATCGCGGTAGCACTAAGATCCGTGTAAAATTAATTCACAGTGAATAATTATGATCGAAGATGAGCAATTACAAATTTTACCTCGCACTCCAAAAGCAAAACAATGCCCTTGGTGTTTCCATTCGTGGAGAAATTAAGTTAATGTAAATTCTAATTTTAAAAATTAGTCAATGTAGAATTTTATCCAATGGAAATTATTAATACTCAATTTTCTAGTAACACAATGGAGTCACTATGGATTTTTACGATATTTTTCAAAATTTTCGAATTACCGGCGCCAGATACGAAGCAGATAAAGCAGCGGCAAAAGGTACCGCAAATACTATAGATATAATGAAATTGCAGGATCAAGTCGACCACTTATCGCTTGTGTGTCAAGCAATGTGCGAACTGATGGAAGATATGGGTTTTAACAAAAAAATGCTAGCAGCTAAAATTCAGGAAATAGATTTACGAGATGGAAAAATTGATGGAAAACAGTCAAAACAATACACTTGTAAAGGATGCAACCGTCCACTGGCAGACAGACACATCAAATGCTTATATTGCGGTGTATCGGTAAAAAATATTGATTTACTTTGATAAATTGATAGCATCGAAGTAGCACTTGTAGGGCGGGTCAAGACCCGCGGGTGCGAAGTCAAATTTTTCAAAACATGACATGCGTTATTATTGAAAAATTTAAAGTCAAAAGCGTCATAAATTCAAACATGGGTGCAACGCGGGTCTTGACCCGCCCTACATCAAGAATTGTGATAGATTCAAGTTTTAAAGCACTGAGAACCCGCAAATGACCCAAGCCAATAACCCATTACATGGCCTCACACTGGAAATGATTGTCACCCGGCTGGTGGAACACTATGGCTGGGAAGAATTAGCGAAAAGAATCGACATCAATTGTTTTAAAAGCGATCCTTCGATAAAGTCATCGCTTAAGTTTTTGCGTAAAACGCAATGGGCGAGAGAGAAGGTTGAGAGTTTGTATATTTCGACGTTTTGAAAATAATGACTACGGAATTTGGTGGCAATGGAAAATTCAATAAATATAAGTTGGTATTGTGTAAGAGGTTTATTTCATTGGCGCTTCAA
>CAZICR010000070.1:0-11016 GCA_964537795.1 uncultured Cellvibrionaceae bacterium
TTGCCTGTTTGGATAAATTTGTCACCAAAGGCGAACCGGTGGCGGAAAAAAACAGAGTTTGATGTGGGCGTGTGATGCTGGTCAAAATGCCATGCATATCATTGACAAAACCCATATCCAACATACGGTCGGCTTCATCCAACACCACAAATTCCACTTTTGCCAGATTGAGATTTTCCAACTCTATATGTTCTTTTAAGCGACCGGGTGTGGCGACCAAAATATCAACACCAGATCGCAGCTTGGCGCCTTGACTGGTGACTTTCACGCCACCATAAACACTGGCGATTTTCAGTGGCGTGAATTGTGCAAATTCTTGCATGGCTTTGGCGATTTGTTCGACCAATTCGCGAGTGGGTGCCAATATTAATGTGCGAATAAAGCCTTCGCCTGCACCTTTGGGTTTTTCCAGCATTTGTTGTAGCACAGGCAAACAATAGGCGGCGGTTTTGCCGGTACCTGTTTGTGCCGTAACCAGGAGGTCAATGCCTCTCCGAGCGGCTGGAATAGCCTGTTCCTGCACGGGCGTCAGGGTTTTGAATTCCATGACTTTGAGGGCGTGTAGTAGTTCTGGCGCAAGGCCAAGGGATGCAAAGTTCATAAGTTGATCAATAGGCGGAATAAATGAGGCGCGAAGTATAGGGTAATTAGCCGCTGTGGCCTAATCCTGAACGGGGAAACCTTGTATGAAAATCACGCAAGCAAGGTCAGAATAGCGAAAACCTGTGATATCCTGCGCGCCCTTGATTGTTTAGTCTGTTTTTTCGAGTAATTGATATTTATGGCCAACAAACCCGTATATAAAGTCATCTTCCTTAACCAAACTCAGGTGTATGAAATTTTCTGCACGGCGATTTACCAAAGTGAGATGTATGGTTTTATTGAAGTAGAAGAGTTTGTGTTTGGTGAACGCAGCCAATTGTTGATTGATCCTGCAGAAGAGAAATTGAAAAATGAATTTTCCGGCGTAAAACGTTCTTATATTCCGATGCATGCGATTATTCGTATTGATGAAGTGGAAAAAGAAGGAACTGTTAAAGTTACAGAAGTGAAATCAGGAGGTGATAAGGTAACTCCTTTTCCTTACAGTGGCTTTATTCCCCGACCGAATGAATAATCAAAAGCGGCGCAAGCCGCTTTTTTTATGGCCCTCCCTTTGAAAATGGAAGGGGAGAGGGATTCAATATGGTCAAATCTTCTGGGATTTTAAATCCCCCAAGCCTTTTTCAAAGTGGACAACAAAAGGAGAGTCAATGTCAGATTTATTTTTAGTGGTCGATCAAGGCGGACAAAGCACGCGCGTTGCAGTATTTGATGCAACTGGAAAAATCATCGTGCAAGAAAAATCACCTTGCGCGACCCAAATCATTGACATTGATGATCACCAACAACATATAGAACAAAACCCTCAAGAAATTTTAAATGGGATTGTAGATTCCCTGGATAAAATTCAACTTCAATTAGCTGCACAAGTCAGTAACATCAAAGCCGCCGGATTTTCAGGACAGGGCTCTTCATTACTCTGTTGGAATAACAAAACCGGAGAACCGCTTAGCCCTGTGTTAAGTTGGCAGGATACACGCGGAAAAGTTTATCTGAATGATGTAAAGATGACTCATCAGCAAGTTCAACAGCTCACTGGTCTGCGTTTTTCGCCACATTATGGCGCCAGTAAAATCCGTTGGTGTTTGGATCATCTGCCGAGCGTTAAAGCAGCACAAGAAGATAACCAACTAGCGATTGGTCCGATAGTCAGTTTTATCTTGTGGCATTTGGCTGGACGAAAAAATGTGGTTGATCCTGGTCATGCACAACGAACTTTGCTGTGGAATATTCAGTCTGCCAATTGGGATTCACAGTTATTAAATTTGTTTTCAATTCCTCATTCGGTTTTACCTGAATGTTATTTGCATCAGGGTAATTTTGGACAACTCATTTTAAATCATCATCTAATAGATTTTCGTGTTTGCGCCCGTGATCAAGGCGCATCGCTCTTCGCAAACGCCATGCCGGATAGAAGCAGGGTTTATATCAATATAGGTACAGGCGCATTTATTCAGCGAGTTTCACAGGATAAAAATCCACCGGAAGGTTTGTTGATGAGTCCTTTATGGATCACCCAAAATTCAAAGGATAATCTCTATGCATGGGAAGCCACAGTCAATGGCGCTGCAGCAGCGATTGCATTTATTGAGCAAGAATCAGGATTAAAAATTACACCGGAAATCATAGAACAAGCTTTATCGATTCCCTTGGGGACAGAGGATTATTTTATTAATACCCAAGGTGGTTTGGGCGCACCTTTTTGGCGAACAGATATTGAATCCCGATTCTCTGGACTACAGTCACCTTTGCAACAAGTCGCCGTTTGGTTGGAATCGATTTTATTTCTATTGATGATTAATTTACAAAAAATGAATCCTGATAATGGATTGACAAGAATTCAGCTGAGTGGTGGTTTCAGTCAATCGGATAAATTTTGTCAATTATTGGCGGATTTAACCCGTTTACCGGTCAGTGTCAGTGAAAATCCGGAAGCCAGTTTGCAGGGTATTGCTTATCTTACCGCCAATCGGCCTGAAAATTGGAATTGTTCAATCAGTACCCAATTATTTGTTCCGGTTGCATCGGAAGGTTTATTGCATAAACGTTTTACGTCATGGTGGTTGCAGATGCAAAAGCTTCTGGATCTGTAAAAACACCCTAGCCTGTAAAAAATGTAAAGCTGGGTTAAATAAATTTATGATTTAAAATCTACTACTAATAAAAGGTATGATGATTCATCACAATTTCAGAGAACAATTCATGAAATATCCAATGATCTTTGCAGCACTTTTCTTGACTTCCTATGTGCAGGCACAAAGTGACAAGCCGGTTGATGTGATAGTGCAACCGGTTGTATTGATTTCTGTGCAAACTGAATTGGAAGCTATAGGCAATTTGCATGCAAATGAATCCATTGAAATAACCGCGAATGTGAATAAAAAAATTACCGCGATTAATTTTAGTGATGGTCAACGTGTCAAACCTGGGCACATTCTTGTAGAAATGACCAGTCATGAGGAACGTGCATTATTGGCTGAAGCCAGAGTCACTTCGGAAGAAGCTAAAAAACAATGGGAGCGAGTTGATTCTTTGGTCAAGAGTGGTGCGGCATCCCAATCACTTTTGGATCAACGTTTACGTGAATATGAAGCAGCGCAAGCACGATACAACGCCATTGAATCCCGACTGAAAGATTTGTTATTGCAGGCGCCTTTTGCCGGTGTTGTAGGATTGCGTCAAGTCAGTGTGGGAGCGTTGGTTTCGCCGGGTGACGTGATTACTACCTTAAATGATGATTCAAAAATGAAATTGGATTTCACCGTACCTTCTGTTTATCTCACCAGTCTTTCCAATGGCTTACATGTTAAAGCGAAAACGCGTGATTTAAATAATAGAGTGCTGAATGGCACTGTGGCCAGTGTTGATAATCAGATTGATCCTGTTACTCGAGCAATTAAAGTGCGTGCAATTCTTGACAATCCTGATTATGAATTAAAACAAGGTATGTTGATGGAAGTCACTTTGCAAACTAAAGAAAGGCAATCGCTGGCTATTTCCGAGGCAGCATTAATGCCACTTGCCAGTAATAACTTTGTGTTTGTTGTAAAGGAATCAGCAGACAAAAAATTAATTGTTGAAAGAAAAAAAATCGAAATTGGCCAGCGATTGATTGGTTCTGTAGAGGTTATTTCCGGTTTAACTGAAGGTGAAAAAGTTGTCACGCACGGGATACAAAAATTGCGGGCAGGCCAAGCGATTAAAGTGTTGTCAGAAGAAAAACCTGCTTCAGTTATTCCTCAGGAATCACAGGTTCCCGAGATGATCTCAGCTGAAAAAACTGAGGCCAAAAAATTATGAAATTATCTGATGTATCAATTAAAAGACCTGTCTTTGCATCGGTCATTTCAATATTGTTAATTGCATTTGGATTGGTTTCATTTGAACGATTAACTTTACGTGAGTACCCCAACATTGATCCACCAGTTGTTTCTATTCGCACTAATTATCCCGGTGCTGCTGCGCAAATTGTAGAAACCCGCGTAACCAAAGTTATTGAAGATCGAATTTCAGGTGTTGAAGGCATTCGCTATATCGAATCATCAAGTGAAAATGGTGTGTCCAATATCACGGTGCAATTCGAAACCGGGCATAACATGGATTCCGCTGCAAATGATATTCGTGACAGGGTCGCACGCGCGTTGGGAAATTTACCGGATGAAGCAGATCCACCGGAAGTACAAAAAGTCAGTTCGGATGAAGATGTGATTCTCTGGTTTAACTTCGAAGGTGAAGGCATGACTATGCCGGAGTTAACTGATTATGCACAACGCTATCTGGTTGATCGTTTTGCAGTGGTTGATGGTGTTGCACGTGTACGAATTGGTGGTGAACAACGTTATGCCATGCGTATTTGGTTAGACAGACAAGCACTGGCTGCACGCGACCTAACAGTCAATGATGTTGAAACTGCATTGCGTTCGGAAAATATTGAATTGCCTGCCGGTAGTATTGAATCGCTTGAGCGCCAATTTACTTTGCGTATGGCGCGCTCCTATAAAACAGTTGATCAATTTTCACAATTGGTCGTCAAGCGTGGTGACGATGGTCACTTAATTCGATTGGCTGATATTGCAAAGGTTGAAAAAGGTACGGAAGAAGATCGCAATTTATTTCGTGGTAATGGTACCACCCAAGTGGGGATTGGTATTGTCAAACAATCGACTGCTAATACGATTGATGTTGCACGTGGCGTAAAAGCTGAACGCGATATTATTAATGCCAATTTGCCAAAAGCCATGAGCCTTGAAGATAGTTACGACAGTTCAATTTTTGTTGAGCGGGCGATTCATGAAGTTTATATCACGATTATTATTGCCATTTTAATGGTGATACTGGTCATTTATTTATTTTTGGGAAGTGTCCGCGCTATGTTAATTCCGGCGGTTGCTGTTCCTGTTTCGATTATTGCGACTTTTATTGTTTTGGCTGCGATGGATTTTTCAGTGAATATGCTCACACTACTGGCTTTGGTGTTGGCGATTGGGTTGGTTGTGGATGATGCAATTGTTGTGTTGGAAAATATTGTTCGTCACATAGAAGAAAAAAAGAAGCCGCCATTGCTCGCCGCTTATGATGGTACTCGCGAAGTCGGTTTTGCTGTTATTGCAACAACATTGGTATTGGTTGCAATATTTATCCCGATTGTATTTCTGAAAGGTGATATAGGCAGATTATTTTCGGAATTTGCCATTACCATGGCCGCTGCGGTTGGATTTTCTGCGCTGATTGCATTAACACTTTCACCTATGCTGTCTTCAAAAATATTACATCCGGCAGGTCAACGAAGTGTATTGGTAGAAAAAATTGATGGAGCAATGTTACGTTTACGAAAGCAGTATCAAACGTCTATTTTATTTTGTATTACCCATAAAAAATGGGTCAGCGTTTGTTTTGCTTTATTGATTGTCTTAAGTGGATTTCTCGCATTTAAAATTCCGTCTGAATACGCGCCTAAAGAAGATAGGGGAACATTTTTTGTGATGGTCAACGGACCCGAAGGTGCCAGCTACGCTTACATGGAAGAATATATGAATGAAATTGAAAACCGAATGATGAAGTATGTTGATTCCGGCGAGATCACTCGCATGATGGTGCGGGCCCCTCGCGCTTTCGGCGCGATCGAAAGTTTTAATAGCGGAATGATTATTGCGGTGATGAATGATTGGAGCCTACGTCGTAATTCGTTTGTGGTGATGGAAGAAATCCGTCAAAAATTATCGGGCTTGCCAGGCGTTTCTGCAATTCCGATTATGCGTCAGGGTTTTGGTTCACAAGTACAAAAACCGGTTCAATTTGTATTGGGTGGTGGTACATATGAAGAGCTGGGTCAATGGCGAGATATTTTGTTGGAAAAATTGGAAAAAGATAATCCGGGATTAATTGGCATTGATTGGGATTATAAAGAAACCAAACCCCAGGTTGAAGTTATGATTGATACCAATCGTGCGGCTGATTTGGGTGTTAGTGTGAATAATATCGGTCGATCACTGGAAACTATGTTGGGTTCACGTCGTGCGACAACTTATATCGACGACGGAGAAGAATACGATGTGATTTTACAAGGTGCGCGTGATGAGCAGCGTACGATTGGCAGTTTGCAAAATATGTATGTTCGATCCGAGCATTCAGGAAAACTAATTCCGCTCTCCAATTTAGTCACTTTAAAAGAAGTGGCAGATGCCAGTCGATTAAATCGTTACAACCGTATGCGTTCATTGACTATTGATGCCAACTTATCCGGCGATTTAACCTTGGGCGAAGGTTTGGCTCATCTGAATAAATTGGCGCGCGAACATTTACCTTCAAAAGTTATTATTGATTACCGTGGTTTATCTCGTGATTTTCAAACGGCGGGTAATTCGGTGATGTTTATTTTCCTGTTGGGTATTCTGGTCACTTTTTTGGTATTGGCTGCGCAATTTGAAAGCTATATTCATCCTTTCGTTATCATGCTGACGGTACCTCTGGCCATTTTGGGTGGATTAATCGGTTTATTTATTACCGGCAGTACATTCAATCTTTATTCGCAGATCGGTTTGATTATGTTGATTGGGTTGGCAGCCAAAAACGGAATTTTAATTGTCGAGTTTGCCAATCAATTACGCGATAGGGGAGTTGAGTTTACAGAAGCTTTATTGGAAGCGGCATCCGCACGTTTAAGGCCAATCATGATGACTAGTTTGACCGCTGTTGCGGGTGCGATTCCTTTGGTGATTGGTTCAGGTGCGGGTTCCGAAACGCGTTTTGTTATTGGTGTTGTAGTGATTTCCGGTGTACTTATCGCGACTTTTTTAACGCTGTTTTTTGTTCCCGTGGCTTATCACTTATTGGCAAAAAATACCGGATCGCTCGGTGATATCGCCAGAAAGCTGGACAGTCAGTTAGAAAATTATCGATAATTCGTTCAACAATTATGAGTTGATGTGATTTGGATATTGAATAAAATGAAATATTTACTGATCTGTGCAGTGTTTTTAGTTACAGCCTGTAGTTCACAGATATTGACCAAATCAGATAGTTTGATCTGGTCAATTGATTCTTTATCCTCCATTGCCGGGTTACCAACGCAGGTTGAAGGTAATCCTCAGTTAATCACTGCAACTGAGTCAGTTCGTTTTGATGGCGATGGTGATAGATTGCTGGTGGATAATAATCCACTGGTAGGAGCAAAAGAATTTACAGTTGAAATTATTTTCAAACCCTTCGACGCCTACCCCCAAAATTGGGAACCACGTTTTTTTCATATTGAATCCGCCGATAATCCCAATCGTCGATTAACGATTGAGTTGCGATTGAATCATAAAAAACAGTGGTACCTGGATGCTTACATTAAGTCTGATCATTCACATTTAACCTTAATTGATTCTACCAAAGTGCACCCTGTTGGTGAGTGGTTTCATGCAGCCATAACCTATAAAGACCGACATCTTACTTCATTCGTCAATGGCCAAAAAGAATTGGAAGGCAAGGTGGAATATTTACCGATTCCTGAAAATGCCAAAACATCAATTGGTGCCCGCATGAATAAGATTCATTGGTTTAACGGTGAAATTAAAAAGGTAAGAATTACGCATAAAGCACTTTTGCCAAGTGAGTTTATAAAGTTATAGTGTGTTATTGGCACCAATCGATTTTGATTCCCCCTGAATAAGAAACACCTAATCGGTTTTTTATGAGCTCCTGGGCCAAATTTTTTCCATCGATAAAGAATCGGCATCAATACGAAAATATTTATCGCGGCTCATATTTTTTAGTTCAACTTTTTTGGCGCCGCGCAAACTCTGCACAGTAAACTTTTTGGCTTCCCGTGCTTTTAAAATCTCCTGATAACAAGCTCCTTTCATTTCAGGTGTATCAACACCTTTTAATCGAACAGAGATATTTTTACCTATAATATCCGGCCATTGTTTGATGGTGACAAAAAATGTATCTCCATCATAGACAGTCCCTATGTAATCAACTTTTATATCACCATAGTTTTGGTCATTGGCATATAAAGCTTTACTGGCAATGGAAAAAATGCTGATAAAAAAATAGAGAAGTATTAGCAGCCCATTTTTTTGATTTGAAATAGTCATAAAGCAATTACCAATTTAGTCGCAGGTTTTGATAAATTATTTGTGCGAACTCTGAATCAACCGCTACTTGATGGGCATATTCCTGCCAGTTTTTAACAGTTTTTATGGTGTGTTCGATTATGTCTTTTGCTTCACTTGAAAAATTACTGATTAATTTGGCGGTGATCAATAAATCGTCGATAGTAAAATTATCACGTTTACCATTAAGCGACATTTGGTGAGAGTTAACCCAAGGTGATCCTGGTTTGTAACTGTAAGCTATATCAAATGCGGGAGCCAATTGCCAGTTTTGATTGGGCCCGCTTAATAAAAAACCGATATTTTTGGTGTGGTCATCATGATTTCGCGCCACAATATTGAAGACCATTCTTCGGTAAATTTCGATGGCTTCTTTACGCGTTAATCGCAGTTGTCTAGCAACTGCAAAAAGTTGTTCGTAACTGTATTGTCCTGGTTTTTTATAATCGGCATGATCTATGGCGCAGAGTGATTGATAATGAATTTTTTTGTTGCCAATACGATCAAATCGTTTCGTTAAAAAATGCGCGCGTTTGCCTTCCAGTAATAATTCACAGGGCGACATATTGATGCCGCAATCTATAGCCATTAAATAATAGGCATATTCCATGCGGCCAAAACCCTGCGGGTCGCCAAAGGTTTCGCGTTCTGAACTGCGTTCAACAACACCATCAAATTTTAATAAATAATGTTCAAACCCTTTTGGTGCATCAACCTGGCCTGATCTGATTTCTGTCCGCTCTCTGTTAATTGCAATCAAGGCTTTGGCTCTTGCGCCACCCGCCGATGTACCGACTTGTAATATTCCGCTCAAATCATCTTTTTGCGATAGGCTGTGTTGTGAATTCTGGCGTTGATTCAGAATCTGTTGCGCCATATTGAGCAGCGATTCCAATTCCAATTTATCGGGTGATTGATTGAATGATCGAATGGCCGGTTTATATTCCAAGGCACCCATACCACGCGAACCCGTGTAAAGCAGACGTTCAAGCGGATTAACACTTTTGGGGTCGCGGCCGTTGCGACTTAGCCAGGCATTGATTACTGCATTGCCAAAATCATCGGGGAGTGTATCGGCGAAACAGGCGGGTAATCCTTTATAAGTATCAAAGTTGAGTTGCGGAAATTCAAAAATGGTTGCGGTGTTTGGTTCGTTTGGCATATGTAAGGGTGCTATCTGCACCGTTGTTTGTTTCCATTCGGGTGAGTATTCAAAAGCGGCAGTGGATGTTTCAGGATTCCAGGCCAGAACACCAACCTGCTTTCCCCATAAATAAACTTCGGCGAGATTTTGCATTACCAATCCAGCTCCCTGATTTCAAATGTTTTTGGCGTTTCTTTTTTCGATCGTGCCCGTTTACGTTCTTTGCCTTTGAGTTTCCATTGGGCAATTGGGCTCGGGGTCGGGCTGGGTAGAAACGCATCCAGTTGATCCAGGCAGTTCAGTGCTCGCATGGCCGCAATCAGGTTCTCAAGCTTTCCATTGCCAGCTACCAATTGGCGATAGCTCTTGGGTGTAATACCTATCTCCTCTGATAACAACTGTTGTGAAAGATTGCGTTCCAGTCTCAATCGCTCAAGCCTCTGGCCTAGCTCGGCGGCTATTGCCAGATTGCTCATGGATGATAGATCGATTGTTGGTGAAGTCTTCATAATAAGTATTAAATTACCTTTAATGTTCGAAAAACAACCATTAAGGGTAAATATATACCTAAAAATTAACTAGTCAATATAAAGGGTATAAAAAGTACTTATAATGATTGCTTATCGATTTTATGGGTATTAAATTACCTTTTATGTGTTTTTGAATTATTGTGGGGTTTTAACCTTGTTGGATGGAGCTTCTATTTCTGCAGTTTCCTCAACTGCGTCATCAATGATCACTTCGACGGCATTTCTCTTTTTTAGCGAATCGCTTTCGAGTTCTCCATCGACGAATAGGTCAGCAGCTCCGTTTAGTATTTTGTTTGAGTCAATTCCAGGTCGCGCTATTGTTACTTTTCTGACTTCAGGTTTTATTCTGCTGGCAATCGTTTCTTCCTGGATAGTAATTGGATTTGGATTGGATGATTTCTCAGACAATTCTTTTTCTCTTTTAGTCGATGCGCAACTGATTAAGAAAATACTCATGCTGGTGATCAGTAGGTATTTCATTGGTTGTTCCTTAAGTTGAAGTGATTATTAAAAACCTTCCTGCTCGGACAATCTGAAATAGAATTAGTTGTGAAATAATTTTTACTTTTGCGTCCATCAAAAAAATTGCCCGATAGTTTTTACTAACGGGCAATTTTTAGTTGAATATTTGGATGACGATAAAATTAAATTTTGATTTGGGCGGTCAGGAAATTCACTAAATCATTCATTGGAATTTCTTGTTTGTCAGGATTGCGGCGGGCTTTGTATTCGATAGTGCCAGCTTCAAGTCCTCGATCACCAATAACAATACGATGTGGAATACCCATTAAATCGGTATCGGCTAACATTCCGCCCAAGCGTGCCTTTTCGTCGTCCATAAATAAAACATCAAAACCGGCTTGTGAAAGTTGTGTATAAAGTTCGTTGGCTTTTTTTGCGACGGCTTCTGATTTACCCATATTGATTGGCACTATGGCGATATGAAATGGCGCAATTGAATCTGGCCAGATAATTCCATTGTCATCGAAATTTTGTTCAATCGCAGAAGCAACCACTCGTGTTACACCGATTCCATAACAACCCATAATCATGGTCTGTTCTTTACCACCTTCATCCAACACTTTTGCTTTCATGGCTTCGGAATATTTGGTGCCGAGTTGGAAAATATGGCCGACTTCAA